>NZ_PQHY01000024.1:0-91657 GCF_003385175.1 Amycolatopsis ruanii | reverse complement strand
GGTGGATG
Source organism: Amycolatopsis ruanii (assembly GCF_003385175.1). Classification (NCBI taxonomy): domain Bacteria; kingdom Bacillati; phylum Actinomycetota; class Actinomycetes; order Pseudonocardiales; family Pseudonocardiaceae; genus Amycolatopsis; species Amycolatopsis ruanii. Next base: position 91,649 of record NZ_PQHY01000024.1, on the reverse strand, counting down.
GGGAGAAGGGGCGCTCGTGCGGGGGCGAGGGGGCAGGCGCGGCCGGGCGAGAGGGCCAGTCGTGCCCGTGCGAAAGCGCCACTCGCACCCGCGCGAGAGGGGCACCTCGCGCCCGCACGAGAGGGCCACTCGCGGCCGCGGCCGCACGAAAGGGCCACTCGCAGCCGCGCGAGAGGGCACCTTGCTCCTGCGCGAAAGGCCCACTCGCGGCCGTGGCCGCGCGAGAGGGCCACTCGCCCCCGCTCCCGCGCACGAGAGGACCACTCGCACTCACGCGAAAGGCCCACCCGCAGCCGCTCCACGCGAGAGGGCCACTCGCCCCCGCTCCCGCGCACGAGAGGACCACTCGCACTCACGCGAAAGGCCCACCCGCAGCCGCTCCACGCGAAAGGGCCAGTCGCACCCGCACGAAAGGGCCAGCCGCGCCCACACCAAAGGGCCAGCCGCGCCACACGAAAGGCCCACTCGCACCCGCGCGAAAGCGCCACTCACTGCCGCACGAGAGGGCACCTCGCGCCCGCTCGACAGGACCACTCGCGGCCGCGGCCGCGCGAGAGGACCAGTCGCGGCCGTACGAAAGGCCCACCCGCTGCCGCACGAGAGGGCCAGCCGCTCCCGCTCCCGCACGAGAGGACCACTCGCACCCACGTGAAGGGTCCACTCCCGGCTGCTCCGCACGAAAGGGCCAGTCGTGCCCTCTCGAAAGGGCCAGTCGCGCCCGTGCGAGTGGGCCAGTCGCGGCCGCTCCGCACGAGAGGGCCACTCGCGCCCACACGAAAAGGCCACGCACGCTCACGCGAGAGGCCCCCTCGCGCTCACGCGAGGGGGCCACTCGCACCCGCTCCCGCATGAGTGGGCCTGTCGCAGGCGCACGAAAAGGCCACCCGCACCCACTCCCGCTCCCGCGCGGGTGGGCCTGTCGCTGCCGCACGAGAGGGCCACCCGCACCCGCTCCCGCACGAGTGAGCCTGTCGCGGGCGCACGAAAAGGCCACCCGCACCCACTCCCGCACGAGTGAGCCTGTCGCGGGCGCACGAAAAGGCCACCCGCACCCACTCCCGCACGAGTGAGCCTGTCGCGGGCGCACGAAAAGGCCACCCGCACCCGCTCCCGCACGAGTGAGCCTGTCGCGGGCGCGCGAAAGGACCAGTCGCCCCCCGCGAGAAGGCCGGCATCCGAGCCCGCCAGCGGCAAGCCGTGCCCGCTGACCGCCAAACCGGAGCCTCAGCGGAAAGCCGGGTACAGCGGCAGCTCCAGCCCCGGCCCGAAGCGGGCGTCCAGCGCCTTCGCGACCTCGCGGGCGTGTTCGGCGACCTCGTCCCGGCCGCCGCGCTCGGCGTGGGTTCCCAGGTCCTTCCACCAGCTCACCAGCGCCGCGACGCGGCCCGGCGAGATCTCTGCGGCCGCGCCGCCCAGGTCGGCCCACGTGGTCACCCACAGGAGCAACATCTGGTGGTCCAGCAGGAGCGCCGACAGCACGTCGTTGTCCGCGAGGGCCGGCCAGACGCCGGACACCTCCGCCTTCCACGCCGCGATCATCGCCTCGCTCATGCCGCTCGGCAGCGCCCAGGCGTCGTCGCAGGTGGCGAAGGGGACGCGCAGGTTCGCGGCGTCCACCAGGGCGTTGCGGACCAGCCCGCGCTCGAAATCCAGGAAGTGCACGCCGCCGCTGGTCACCAGGTTGTTGTCCGGGCTCAGGTCCACCGGGCTGAACGCGCGGTACGGCGACGACGCCGAACCCTCGCACACGTACTCGGCGTACGCACGCACGTCGTCCGGCGTTCCGACCCCGACCGCCTCCTCGAGCAGTGTCGGCAGGCGCGCGCACGCCACCGCCGGGGTGGTGTCCTCGTCCGGCACGAACCCGCCCAGCCGCCGCAGCAGCGCCTCGAAATCGGCCTCCCGGCCGGCCGTCGTCGCGTGCAGCCGGCCCAGCGACCGCGCCCAGGACAGCAACGCCCGCTCGGCCAGCCGCGCGTCCTGCCCGCGCAGCCTGTCCCACAGGGTGGGCGCGCGGCCGAGGTCGTCGATCACGATCACGCGCAGCGGCCCGTCGTGGGCGAGCAGCTCCGGGCACATCCGGTCCTCGGCGGGCAGCGCGGTGAACAGCTGGTAGCTCACCGCCTCCTGGGCGAACGGGTCGGCGGCCCCGCGCGGCGGCGCGTCCGGGTAGTGCTTGATCACGAGCGTGCGGGGCAGCCCGAACGGGGACGCGGCGATGCGGGCGCGCACCACCGTCGCCGGCCCGCTGCCGGGCAGCGCCTCCGCCTCGATCAGCCCGATCGGGCTGCCGAAGCGCCGCGTGAGCACCGTCTCCGCCGCCTGCACGGCCGCGTCCACGGCCTGCGTCCCGCTCACCGGAACAGGCGCCACAGCCGGGTCCTGGCCGTCCTCGGTGCCCGGGGAAGTGTCCACCGTCATCGCCTTCGACCCTACTAGCGGGCGAACGTCGCTCACCACAACGATTTTTCCACTTCCGGCAACGGCCGCACGGCGACGCGGTCCCGGTTTCGGCGTCGCAGCAGCAAAACCACGGCCGCCGCCGCAACGATCCCGACCAGGTTCACCGCCAGCTGACCGAACGAGTAGGCCGCCTTGACCCACTCACCCACGACCGCCGCCACCACCGCGTACCCGGCGGCGGGAACGGTGGTGACGGAGATGAACACACCCACCAGCGCGGCCGACTTCGCCGACGTCATCGACAGCATCCCGGCCGCCCCGGCGAGCAGCGCGACGATCAGCGAGTACCAGCCGACGTCGTAGACGAAATCCACCTCGTGGGCTTCGCGGAAGCTGCTCACGTCGAGCAGCCCGACGGCCCAGGTCAGCACCGTGACCCCGGCGGTCACCAGCATCGCGAGCGGGAACCCGAGCCCCAGCACCAGCAGCGCGCGGCGGACGAGGTCCCCGCGGCGCAGCACCAGCCCGACCGCGATCGCCGCGAGCGGCCCGAACTCCGGCCCCACCACCATCGCGCCGACGATCGTGACCGGTGAATCGGTCACGATCCCGACCGAGGCCAGCAGGCACGCGATGGTCAGGAACGTCAGGAACGTGGCGTTGAGCCGCGACTCCTCGCCGGTGCGGTTCAGCAGCTCCTGCCAGACGACCGCGTCCGCACCCTCACCCGGCGCGCTTTCCTCCGCGCGGTCGGCCGAATCGGACAACGCGGTGTCGAGCGCTTCGAGCGTGATCGCGCCACTGTGGTCCAGACCCAGCTCGCACAGCGCCTCGACCACGTCGTCGGCCGCCTCGCGCGCCACGTCGGCCTCGATGAGGTCACCGGCCGGGGACACGGCGGCACCGGTGTGCACGATCAGGTGCGCCGTGCCCGGCTGGTCCCGCAGCACCGCCAGCGCGCGCTCGGTGTCCTCCGGCGGGCTGACGACCCGCAGGTGCAGCACCGCGGTCAGCCCTTGGGCGCCGGCGGCTTCGCGTCGACGCCGGCCTCGCGACGCTGCTGCGCGGTGATCGGCGCCGGGGCCCCGGTCAGCGGGTCGTAGCCGCCGCCGGTCTTCGGGAACGCGATGACGTCCCGCAGCGACTCGGCCTTGGCCAGCAGCATCACGATGCGGTCCCAGCCGAACGCGATGCCGCCGTGCGGCGGGGCGCCGAAGGAGAACGCGTCGAGCAGGAAGCCGAACTTCTCCTGCGCCTCGGCCTCGGACAGGCCCATCACCTCGAAGACGCGCTTCTGCACGTCCGCGCGGTGGATACGGATCGAGCCGCCGCCGATCTCGTTGCCGTTGCAGACCAGGTCGTAGGCGTAGGCCAGGGCGTTGCCCGGGTCGGACTCGAACTTGTCGATCCACTCCGGGGTCGGCGAGGTGAAGGCGTGGTGCACCGCGGTCCACTTGCCCGAGCCGACGGCGACGTCGTCGGTCTCGTCGGCGGGCTCGAACAGCGGGGCGTCCACCACCCACACGAAGGACCACTCGTCCTCGTCGATCAGGCCGAGCCGGTGCCCGATCTCCACGCGGGCCGCGCCGAGCAGGGCACGGGCTTCGCGCGGCTTGTTGGCGGCGAAGAAGACGCAGTCGCCGGGCTTGGCGCCGACGGCCTCGGCCAGGCCCTCGCGCTCGGATTCGGAGATGTTCTTGGCGACCGGGCCGGACAGCGTGCCGTCCTCGCCGATGAGCACGTAGGCCAGGCCCTTCGCACCGCGCTGCTTGGCCCACTCCTGCCACGCGTCGAGCTGGCGGCGCGGCTGGTCGCCGCCGCCGGGCATGACGACCGCACCGACGTAGGGCGCCTGGAAGACGCGGAACGGCGTGTCGGCGAAGTACTCGGTCAGGTCGGTCAGCTCGAGCCCGAAGCGCAGGTCCGGCTTGTCGGTGCCGTACTTGGCCATGGCGTCGGCGTAGGTCATGCGGGTGATCGGGCGCGGGATGTCGTGGCCGATCAGCTTCCACAGCGCCGACACGACCGCCTCGCCCACGGCGATCACGTCGTCCTGGTCGACGAAGCTCATCTCGATGTCGAGCTGGGTGAACTCCGGCTGCCGGTCGGCGCGGAAGTCCTCGTCCCGGTAGCAGCGGGCGATCTGGTAGTAGCGCTCCAGGCCGCCGACCATGAGCAGCTGCTTGAACAGCTGCGGCGACTGCGGCAGCGCGTACCAGGAGCCCGGGCGCAGGCGGGCCGGCACCAGGAAGTCGCGGGCGCCCTCCGGGGTGGAGCGGGTCATCGTGGGCGTCTCGACCTCGACGAAGCCCTGGCCGTGCAGCACCTCACGGGCGGCGCGGCTGACCTCGCTGCGCAGGCGGATGGCGCGGGCCGGGCCGCTGCGGCGCAGGTCGAGGTAGCGGTACTTGAGCCGCACCTCCTCGCCGACGTCGACGCGGTCGTCGATCGGGAACGGCAGCACCGCGGCCTCGGACAGCACCTCCAGCTCGGTGGCCAGCACCTCGATCGCGCCGGTGGGGATCTCCGGGTTCTCGTTGCCCGCGGGCCGCCGCGCGACCTCGCCGGTGACCTTGACGCAGAACTCGGAGCGCAGCTGGTGGGCGCGCTCGGCCATCTCGCCCTCGCGGAACACCACCTGGGCGACCCCGCTCGCGTCCCGCAGATCGATGAAGATCACCCCGCCGTGATCGCGCCGCCGGGCGACCCACCCGGTGAGCGTGACGATCTGGCCGGCGTGCTCGGCACGCAGGGTGCCGGCGTCGTGGGTGCGAAGCACTGCGGTTGTTCTCCTTGCGAGGCGTTCAGCTCGTGGCGTCAGCAGGGGTTTTCCTGCCCGTATGAGGCTAACGAACGCCCCGCTGGGCGAGTCCACCAGGTTTCTTACCGGGGCTGCGCGGCCCCGGGCGGCGCGGAGGGGCTGCCGCGGCTGTTCCCCCGCGGCGCTCCGGTTCGCGGGCGCCGGGTGAACCGCTCGCGGGCGTTCAGGTTCGCGGGGCGGCCGCGCGAAGGTCGCGCGGCGGGCGCTCCGGTTCCTGGGCGGCGGGTGAACCCTCGCGGGCGCTCACCTTCGCGGGGCGGCCGCGCGAAGGTCGCGGCGGGCGCTCCGGTTCCCGGGGCCGCGCGGCGGGGCCGGTTACAGCAGGCTCAGCTGCTCCCCTTGCGCCGGGCGCTCCGGGTCGCGCGGGGACGGCATCCGGTGCGGCTCCTCGCGGCGGTTGAGGCCGTGGCACCGCAGCAGGGGCGCGACCCGCGCGGACAGCGCCCTCCGATAGGCGGGCATCGCGTAGCTGCCGCGGCCGTAGATCTCCCGGTAGCGCTCCACCAGGTCCGGCCGGTGCGCGCCGAGCCAGCGGGCGAACCACTCCCGCGCGCCGGGCCGCAGGTGCAGCGCCAGCACGGTGGCCCGGGCGGCCCCGGCGGCGGCGATCTCGGCGAACAGCGGGTCCAGCGCCTCCTCGGTGTCGGTGAGACCGGGCAGCACCGGGGCGACCATGACGTGGCAGGGCAGGCCGGCGTCGGCGATGCGGCGGACCAGGTCCAGCCGGGCGCGCGGGCTCGGCGTGCCGGGTTCGAGGCTGCGCTGCAGGTCGCGGTCGAGCAGCGCGATCGACACCGCCATGCCCACATCCACCTCCCGCGACACCGAAGTGAGCAGCGGCAGGTCCCGCGTCAGCACGGTGCCCTTGGTGAGGATCGAGAACGGGGTGCCGGAGCCGGCGAGCGCGCCGATGATGCCGGGCATCAGCCGGTAGCGGCCCTCGGCCCGCTGGTAGGGGTCGGTGTTGGTGCCCATGGCGACGTGCTCGCGCCGCCAGCTCGGCCGCCGCAGCTGGGCGGCCAGCACCTCGGGCGCGTTCACCTTCACCACGACCTGGGTGTCGAAATCGCGGCCGGCGTCGAAGTCGAGGTAGGTGTGCGTGTTCCGGGCGAAGCAGTTGTGGCTGACCACCCCGGCGGCGACGAAGTCACCGGTGCCGGTGGTGATGTCGAACAGGGTCTCCGCCCGCCCGAGCGGCTCGATCGCGACGACGTCCAGGGCGGCGTCCGGCTCGGCCACCGCACCCGCGGCACCCATCAGCGTGTCGCCGGGCACCAGGTGCGGCCGGTCGTCGCCGGTGACGTGCCGCCAGCCCTTCGCCGTGAGGAACCGGTGGTCACCGCTGGCGACGAGGGTCGTCCCGCCGCGCAGGGTCAGCCGGTGGGCCGGCTTCACGGTGGTCCAGTGCGCCAGCACCGTGGTGCGCACCAGGCGACGGACGCCGCCGCGCACTTCGGTGCCCTGGATCTCGTCGCCCACGCGCAGCTCGGCGAGCGGTTTGGTGCGCCCGTCGGCCAGCAGGATCGGGGTGTCCCCGGCCAGGCAGTAGGTGCACGCGTGGCTGCAGCCCCGGTACGGGTTGACGGTCCAGGAGAACGGGACCATCGACTCGCCCGGCACCTTGTTCAGCACCGAGCGGGCGTGGACCTCGTGGAACGTGACGCCCTGGAACTCCGGCGACGTCACGGTCCGGACCAGGCCGTCCAGGCCCAGCAGGGCCGGTTGCGCGTCGCGGCCGGCGCGTTGGTTCTCCCACCTCACCCACTCAGTCGAACACGCGTTCGAAGAGCTGTCAACACCAGGAGACCAGGAGGTCGGCCAGCTCACGGGGACGACTGAGCGCGGCCAGGTGCCCGCCCGGGATCTCGTCCAGCTCCAGGCCCAGCCGCTCCCGCACCACCCGGCGCTGGAACTCCAGCGGGAAGAACCGGTCGTCGCGACCCTGGACGAACCGGGTCGGCACGTCCGGCCACTTCTCCAGTGGCCAGGGGGTGGTGAACGGTGTGCCGGACTGCCGCGGGCTCGCCCTGCCGGATCGCTTCGGCCCGCACGTCGGGCGGCAGGTCGTGCAGGAAGTCCCGCTCGACGTCCATCTCCTCCGGATGGGCCTGGTCGTAGCCGGTGCCGGCCCACCACTGGCCGCCCGTCTCGCCCGGCGCCGGGACCATCGCGTTGAGCAGCACCAGGAGCGAGACCGGCACGCGCTCGCAGACGAGCGGGGCGGTGAAGCCGCCCATCGACTGGGCCACCAGGACGACGTTGCGCCGGTCGCCGATCGCCCGCACGACCACGTCGGTGTATTCCGGCAGTCCGGCGGAGTCGTCCTCGGCGGGCAGGTCGACGGCGATCGCCTCGTGGCCGCGCCGGGTCAGTTCCGGCACGAGCCGGTGCCAGTACCACGCCTGGCCGCCGGCGCCGGGAACGAGCACGAAGGTGGTCATGTCACTGCCCTCGCCGTGCGAAGTCCGCGGCGGACCGGCCACCGGGGAACCGGTCCTGGAAGTCGAAGGTGCCGACCCACTCCGGCCGGACGGCGATGCGGGCCATCCGCACGCCGGGCCGGTCCGCTTCCGCGGCGGCGGCGTCGCCTAGGAGTGACTGGTGTCATAGCGCAAGGGGAAGCTACTCTTTTCTCGTGCGGAGTTATGACGACCCGTGCGGGGTGGCCCGTGCCCTGGACGTGGTGGGTGAGCGGTGGGCGCTGCTCGTGGTGCGCGAGCTGCTGCTGGGGCCGAAGCGGTTCCGGGACCTGAGCCGGTCGCTGCCGGGGATGAGCCAGAACGTGCTGTCGCAGCGGCTGCGGGACCTGGAGAGCGCGGGTGTGGTGCGGCGGCGACGGCTGGGGCCGCCGGCGAGCACCAGCGTGTACGAGCTGACCGAGCACGGCGCGGAGCTGGAGCCGGTGGTGCTGGCGCTGGCCCGGTGGGGCAGCCGGCGGCCGGTGCCGCCGTCCGGAGAGCTGAGCGTGGACGCGCTGGTCCTGGCACTGCGGACGACCTTTTCGGCGGACCGGGCAGGCGATCTGTCGACCCGGGTCGCGCTACGGCTGGGCGACGACGCGTTCCTGGCCAGGGTCGATTCCGGCGAGTTCTCGATCGAGCGCGGCTCCGGCGAGGCCGATGCGGTGCTGGAGACCGACGCGCGCACGTTGCGGTCGCTGGTGTTTCTCGGCACCCGCCTGGACGATGCCGCAGTGACCGGCGACCGGGCGGCGGTCGAGCGGTTCCTCGGCTGCTTCCCCCGCCCCAGCACCTGACGATCACCGACAGCGCGGGTCAGCGCGCGCGGACACGCAACCACCGGAGACCGACGCGCGCACGTTGCGGTCGCTGGTGTTTCTCGGCACCCGCCTGGACGAGGCCGCGGTGACCGGCGACCGGGCGGCGGTCGAGCGGTTCCTCGGCTGCTTCCCCCGCCCCAGCACCTGACGATCACCGGCGGCGCGGGTCAGCGCGCGCGGTCGAGTAGCTCGTGCACTCCACCGCAACCTTCGACGCCCGGAGGTGGACGTGGAACATCCCGGCCCGCGGCAGGTCCGGATACGCAAACGCCACACCGCCCCAATCGATCGGCGACCGGGCGGTGGCCGAGCGGTTCCTCGGCTGCTTCCCCCGCCCCAGCACCTGACGATCACCGACAGCGCGGGTCAGCGCGCGCGGTCGAGTAGCTCGTGCACTCCACCGCAACCTTCGACGCCCGGAGGTGGACGTGGAACATCCCGGCCTGCGGCGGGTCCGGATACGCAAACGCCACACCGCCCCAATCGATCGGCGACCGAGCGGCGGCCGAGCGGTTCCTCGGCTGCTTCCCCCGCCCCAGCACCTGACGATCACCGGCGGCGCGGGTCAGCGCGCGCGATCGAGCAACTCGTGCAGCAGGGAGACCACCTCCTCCGGCGGGAAGTCCATCGCGTTCTCGCCCACGCTCACCTCGAACGAGCAGCGCCGCGGGTCCGGCGACGAGCGCACCCGCAGGAACAGCTGCACGCCCTTCTCGTCGATCAGCTCCTCGGCCGCGCGCTCCACCGCGGCCTTCGGGGCGGGCAGGTGGACGTGGAACATCCCGGCCTGCGGCGGGTCCGGATACGCGTACGCCACGCCATCCCGCTTGATCGCCGTCACCAGGGCCCGGGCGTGGGCGTGGAACTCCGGCATCCGGGGCAGCAACGACTCCAGCCCCTCCAGGGCCGCGACCGCCAGCGGCCACGCGTCCGGGATCGCGCCGCCCAGGCGCCTGCGCCACACCGCGGCCTCCCCCACCAGCGCCTCGTCCCCGGCCAGCACGGCACCCCGCACCCCTTGGAGTCCTTTGTAGAGCGACACGTACACCGAGTCGAACAGGCCGGCGATCTTGGGGAACTCCGTGCCGTAGAACGGCTGCGCCTCCCACAGCCGCGCACCGTCCACATGCGCCGCCGCTCCGCGCGACCGCGCGTACCCGACCTGCGCGGCCAGCTCGTCCCACGCCGGCAGCACCCCGCCCAGATCCCGCTGCGGCAGCTCCCACACCACCGCGGCCAGCGGCTCCCCCACCGCCTCCAGATCCGCCAGCCGCATCAGCTCGTTGCGGTCCCCCACCGGCCGGAACCGCAGCCCGTGCACCGCCGCGTAACCCTGCTCCTCCCAGTTGTCCAGGTGCGTGTACGGGTGCGCGGCGAACGTCCGCCTGCCGGACCGCTCCGCGTGCACCCGCAACGCGACCTGCTGCGCCATCGTCCCGCTGGGGAAGAACAGCGCCGCCGGTTTGCCGAGCAGCGACGCGATCCGCTCCTCCAGGGACGCCACCGGCTCGGCGGGCGAGGCGTCTTCCCCCACGCGCGCCAGCCATCGTTCGAGCATCGCCCTGGGCCGCCGCCACACGGGGCCATGCGACGCGAGCGTGCGCTTGATCTTCGTCTCGTCCACGAGCGCGATCATCGCAGGCACCACCGACAGTTTCCCGCCTTCCACTCAGTGAAAGACCCACTGGTGCGTCCCGGGCAGCTCAGGAGGATGGCGGAAAACCTCGCGCATCAGGAGTGACAGTGAGCTTTCTCGACGACGAGAAGTGGACCGGACGCGTCTTCACCGGCAGCTGGGAGCGCGCGGCGGGCGGCGACGCGGCGGTCGTGGAGCCCGCGACCGGGGACGAGCTGGGACGCGTCGGCATCGCCTCGCCGCAGGATCTCGCGGCCTCCGCGGCGAAGGCGGCGCAGGCCCAGCGCGCGTGGGCGGCGACCTCCTTCCAGGAACGCGCCGCGGTCCTGCGCCGCGCCGGCGACCTGTGGCAGCAGCACGCCGCCGAGCTGAAGGACTGGCTGATCCGCGAGTCCGGCAGCATCCCCGGCAAGGCCGATTTCGAGCTGCACGTCGCCGCTCAGGAGTGCTACGAGGGGGCCGCGCTGCCGAGCCACCCGACCGGCGAGGTCCTGCCCAGCGAGGCGCCGCGGCTGAGCATGGCCCGCCGCGTCCCGGCCGGTGTCGTCGGCGTGATCGCCCCGTTCAACGCGCCGCTGATCCTGTCGATCCGCTCGGTCGCGCCGGCGCTGGCGCTGGGCAACAGCGTCGTGCTCAAGCCGGACCCGCGCACCGCGGTCTGCGGTGGCGTGGCGCTGGCCCGGGTCTTCGAGGAGGCCGGGCTGCCGGCCGGGGTGCTGCACGTGCTGCCCGGCCGGCCGGACGTGGGCGCCGCGCTGGTCCAGGACGAGCACGTCCGCGTCATCTCGTTCACCGGGTCGACCGCCGCGGGCCGCGCGGTCGGCGAGTCCGCCGGCCGCCACCTCAAGCGCGCGCACCTGGAGCTGGGCGGCAACTCGGCGCTGATCGTGCTCGACGACGCCGACCTGGAGCAGGCGATGAGCGCCGCCGCGTGGGGCTCGTTCTTCCACCAGGGCCAGATCTGCATGACCACCGGGCGGCACCTGGTGCACGCCTCGCTCTACGACGAGTACGTGGAGCGCCTCGCGGACAAGGCGAACCACCTGCCGGTGGGCAACCCGTTCACCGATCAGGTCGCGCTCGGCCCGATCATCGACGAGCGGCAGCGCGACAAGATCCACGGCCTGGTGACGTCCAGTGTGGACGCCGGGGCGAAGATCGCCGCGGGCGGCACGTACGAGAACCTCTTCTACCGCGCCACCGTGCTCGCCGGGGCGGGCCCGTCGGTGCCGGCCTACGACCAGGAGGTGTTCGGCCCGGTCGCGCCGGTCGCCAAGTTCGCCACCCTGGACGAGGCGGCGAAGCTCGCGTCGGAGAGCGAGTACGGGCTGTCGCTGGGCATCATCACCTCCGACGTGGCGAAGGGTCTGGCGCTGGCCGACCGGATCCCGACCGGCATCGCGCACATCAACGACCAGACGGTCAACGACGAGGCGCTGGCCCCGTTCGGCGGCGTGTTCGACTCCGGCACCGGCTCGCGCTTCGGCGGGCCGGCGGCGAACATCGAGGCGTTCACCGAGACCCGCTGGGTCACGATGCGCGGCGACGTCGCCGGCTACCCCTTCTGACCGGGCGGGCGGGGGCGCGCCGGGCGCCCCCGCTCAGCCGACGATCCCGTCCACGAAGCACCAGCGCCAGTTCTCGCCGGGCTCGTAGCTGCGGATCACCGGGTGCCGGGTGTCGTGGAAGTGCTGGGTGGCGTGCTTGCGCGGCGAGGAGTCGCAGCAGCCCACGTGCCCGCACTCCAGGCACAGCCGCAGGTGCACCCACGACGAGCCCTCGCGCAGGCAGTCGACGCAGCCCTGCGCGTCGGTCTCCGGCGCGCCGGCCTGCTCCAGGTGGTCGCAGGTGCCCGCGGTGGCCGCGGGGGTGTCCAGTTCACGTTCCATGCCCGGCTCCTCCTCGGGTCGCTCCAGCAGCGACTCCTCGATGTCCAGCCCCTCCATCACGCGCCGGAGCACCTCGTCGTCGGCGGTGCCCCGGTCCCGCGCGGTGAGCAGGACGTCCCGCTCGGCCGCCAGCATCTCGGCACGCAGCCGACGGTACGCGTCGCTGGGGGTCTCCTCCACCGCGCTGAGCCGGCCGAGGTTCTCCCACGCCGAGTCCGACCGGTAGGACTGCTTGTCCCGCAACCGGTCGATGACCTCCGGCGGGTCGGCCGGGCGGCGGATCTCCTCCAGCCGCGCCAGGCCCGCGGACGTCATGTCGTGCAGCAGCGCGGCCTCCTGCAACGCGTCCTCCGCCGGGTTGGGCGGTGGCAGGCTCAGGCGGCGCACCAGGCCGGGCAGGGTCATGCCGTGCAGCAGCAGCGTTCCGGCGACCACGACGAACGCGGCCAGCACCAGCACCGCCCGCTGCGGGGTGTCGTCGGGGAGCACGAACGCGGCCGCGAGGGTGACCACACCGCGCATGCCCGCCCACGAGATCACCGCGAAGTAGGACCACGGGGTCCGTTCACCCGGCCGCGCGCGGGCCACCAGCCCGTAGCCGAACACCCACACGATCCGGGCCAGGATCGTCGCCGCGAGCACCCCGGCGCAGATCAGCGCCAGCGACCAGGCCGGCAGCCGGGAGTCGCCGACCTCCTCGACGATGCGCCGCACCTGCAGCCCGATCAGCAGGAAGACCACGTTCTCCAGCAGGAACTGGACGGTGCGCCAGTTCAGCCTGCTGGCCAGCCGCGACGGCCCGGACAGCAGCTTGGGCGTCTGGTGCCCGACGATCAGCCCGGCCACCACGACCGCGACGACGCCGGAGCCGTGGATCGCCTCGGCGGGCAGGTAGGCCAGGAACGGGATCACCAGCGACCACGCGGTGTCCATCACCGGGTCGGTGAGGCGGCGGCGCAGCGTGCTCGCGCCCCACCCGATCAGCGCGCCGACCGCGCCTCCCCCGCCGGCGGCGAGCAGGAAATCGCCGCCGACCTCCCAGATGCTGACCGCCCCGGCGATCGCGGCGATGGCGGTGCGCAGGGACACCAGCGCGGCCGCGTCGTTGAGCAGGCTCTCGCCCTCCAGGATCCGCACGATCCGCCGCGGCATGCCGACCCGGCGCGCCACGGCGGTGGCGGCCACCGCGTCCGGCGGCGCGACGACCGCGCCGAGCGCGAACCCGGCGGCCAGCGGGATGCCGGGCACGATGAGCCACACGACCCAGCCGACCACCAGCGTGGTGAACACGACGAGCCCGACCGACAGCGCCGCGATCGGCACGCGGTTGGCCCGGAAGTCGTACAGCGGGGTGCGGATCGCGGTCGCGTAGAGCAGCGGGGGCAGCAGCCCGATCAGGACGACCTCGGGGTCGAGGTGGTAGTCCGGCACGCCCGGGACGAACGAGGCGAGGACGCCGATCGCCACCAGGCACAGCGGCGGGGACCAGTTGAGGCGCTGCGCGATACCGGTGACGAGGAGCACGACGGCCACCAGCGCGGCCAGTTCGACGGCGACGATCATCGGGATCGGGCCGGCAGCGTCTCACCGGCCAGCGGCGCGGCGATCTCGTAGAGGCGGGTGGTGGCGCGCCAGAAGTGGCTGCGGCCGACGACCCGGCGGCGGGCGTACCCGCGGCTTTCCAGGGTGTAGACGATCGAGGCGCAGGTGGCGAGCGGGATCTCGGTCGCCCGCGCCAGCGCGGTGAGGGTGAGGCCCTCACCGGCCTCGACGAGGGTCTCCAGCACGGTCAGCGTGCGGTCGACCGAGGGGGATGCCGGTCTGTCCGACGCCATGCGCGGTGCCTCTCGGGGTGATCTTCTCGGATCTCGATGATAGTCACCCCCGTCCGGACGCGTGAAGATGCGCCCAGGCGCGGCGTTCCGCGGCGAGGAACTCGGCGAACGTCCACGGGCGCCGTCCCGTGACGTGCTCGACGGTGTGGCTGGTGACCGCCACCTCGCCCGTCGCGATCGCCGCGTAGGAGCCGACCCAGCCGTCGATCTCCCAGTCCTGCGCGCCCGCCCGCGACGCGCGCGCCTCCTCCAAGGTCTCGGCGTGGTAGGTGATCTCCCGCCCGGTGGCCTTGCTCAGCAACGCCGCGGTCTCGTGCAGGTCGATCGCCTCCGGGCCGGTCACGTCGTAGACCTGGCCGGCGTGCCCGTCGTCGAGCAGGCATTCCACCGCCAGCCGCGCCACGTCCTGCCGCGCCACCCACGCCAGCCGCCCGTCACCGGCCGGGCCGCGCAGCACCCCGTCGGCGCCGACGAAGTGCGGCGCGACGTCCGCGTAGAGCGTGTTGCGCAGGGCCGTCAGCCGCAGCCCGGACTCCCGGATCAGCCGCTCGGTCTCGGCGTGCTCGCGGGCGAAGGTGAACGTCGCCAGCGGGGCCGCGCCGAGGAACGAGGTGTAGACCACCCGGTCGACCCCGGCCTCGGCGGCGGCGCGGACCGCGTTGCGGTGCAGGTCCATCCGCTCGGGACCTTCGTGGCCGGACACCAGGAACAGCGTCGACACGCCGGCCAGCGCGTCGCGGAACCCGGTGGCGTCCGCGTAGTCCGCCGCGACGACCTCCGCGACCGCGATCCGGGGCGCCCGCGCGGGGTTCCGCACGCACAGCCGCTGCGCGACACCCCGTTCGGCGAGCAGCGCGGCGACCCGCGAACCCAGCTGCCCGGTGGCCCCGGTGACGGCGATCCTGCCCATGGTCCTCCCTCTACGTGCCGGTACCCGGCAGGATACGTTCGGCGACCGGCCGCGCCAGTGCGCGGTTCACCGCCGCCGGCACCTGGGCCGGGTCGGTGAGGACGGCCGCCACGTGGGCGTCCGGCCGGATCACCCAGATCTCGCCGGGCCGTGCGGCCAGCGCTTCGGCGAGCACCCCGGTCACGTCGATCTCGGACAGGCGCAGCAGCCGCACCGGGGCCGCGGTGTCCACGGACGGTTCCAGGTCCACCCCGTCGGTGGTCAGCAGCAGGACGCCGTCGCGGGCCAGCTCGCGGAACCGGCCGCAGGCGGACCCGGTCACCGACACCGGCACGTCCGGCACCAGGATCCCCGGCCCGGCCGGCGGCACCTCCCCGCGCGGCGGGCGGCCGGCGAACGGCCGCGACTCCGCCGGGGTGGTCAGCGGCGACTCCACGTACCAGAACGGCTCGGCCAGGCGCCCGGAGTCCACCTGTGCCCGCATCGCCGGGTCGGTGGCCGCGGCCTCCAGGACCTCGCGCCGCCGCCGGTGCTGCTCGGCGGTCTGCGGCACCAGGAAGTCCATCGTGGCCGTGGTGACCGCGATGTTCTCCAGCGCCGCCGCGTGCCGTTCGTCGTGATAGGACTCCAGCAGCTCCTCGCCCGCCCAGCCGTGCAGCACGAAGGCGAGCTTCCACGCGGCGTTCTCGGCGTCGCCGACCCCGGAGTTGAGGCCGCGCGCGCCGAACGGCGACACCAGGTGCGCGCAGTCCCCGGCGAGCAGGACGCGGCCCACGCGCATCCGGTCCGCCACTCGCGAATGGAAGCGGTACACCGACTTCCACACGATCTCGTAGGGCTGATCGCCGATGATCGCGCGGATCCGCTCGTCGAGCGCGCCACTGGCTTCCTCGGCGGCCAGGTCGTAGTCGCCGGGGACCTGCCAGTCGATGCGGAACGTCGAGCCGGGGCACGGGTGGATCAGCACCTGGCGGCCCGGGTTCCACTCCGGGTCGAAGTAGAACCGCCGCTCCTGCGCCCAGCCGGGCAGGTCGGCCCGGATGTCGCAGATGAGGAACCGGTCGTCGAAGGAGTGCCCGCCGAAGCCGACGCCGAGCATCCGGCGGATGTCCTCGCCCCGGGCCCCGGCACACGCCACGGCGTAGTCGGCGCGCAGGTCCGCGTGCCCCTCGACGGCGAGCGTGACCCCGTCGCCGTCCTGGGCGATGCCGGTGACCCGGTGGCCCCAGCGCACGTCGATCAGGGGCTCGGCGGCGATCCGCTCGTCCAGGATCTCCTCGGTGCGGGCCTGGGAGACGTTGACGAACGGCGGGAACGCCGAGCGGCCCGGATCGGCCATCGAGTAGGCGAACAGCTCACGGTCCCGGTGGAAGGTGCGGGCGGTGGTCCAGGTGACGCCCTCGGCGGCGATCCGCCGCCCGGCGCCCACGGCCTCCCACACGTCGAGCACGTCGCGCTGCTGGCAGATCGCCTTGGAGCCGACCAGGTCGCGCTCGGCGCGCCCGTCCAGCAGCAGCACCGGCACGCCCCACCGGGCCAGCAGCAGCGCGGTCGTCTGGCCGACCGGGCCGTTGCCGATCACCGCGACCCTGCGGTCTGTCGTCGTGGTCATCGTTCAGCCCTGCAGCTGGTCCCAGACCTCGCGGTCCCGCTGCGCGGTCCAGATGACCGGGCGTTCGATGCCGGACAGCTCGTCCCACAGGCGGGAGACGTCGAAGGGCAGGCAGTGCTCGAAGATCGGCCAGTGCCCGTACCGCGGGGCCAGCGCGGCGTGGGTGCGCTCGAAGGCCTCCTTGAGGGTGCCGCCGGCCCGCTGCACCGCGCCGACCTCGCGGATCATCACGTCCAGGAAGCCGCGGGTCTGCTCGATCGCCGCGTCGACGGCGTCCCGGCCGCGGCTGACCGCGCCGCGGCCGCCGATCAGCGCCTCCGCGCCGAACGCCTTGACCCGGTCCAGCGTCGCCGAGGCCCAGTCGCGGTGGAACGCGTCGCCGGTGTAGAGCGCGGCCTCGGCCTCGACGAGGTCGCCGGCGAACAGGATCTTCTGGCGGGGCAGCCAGGCCACGATGTCGCCCTCGGTGTGCCCGCGGCCGCAGTACTGCAGCACCAGGTCGCCGCGGTCGCCGCCGAGGTCGATGGTGAGCCGGTCGGAGAAGGTCAGGGTGGGCCAGGTCAGGCCGGGCACCGAGTCGGCGCCCTTGGCCAGCCGCGGCATGCGGCCGAACTCGCTCTCCCAGTCCTCCTTGCCGCGCTCGGCGACCAGGGCGCGGGTGTTCTCGTGCGCCACGATGACCTCGGCGTCGAACGCGGACGCGCCGAGCACGCGCACGGCGTGGTAGTGGGACAGCACGAGGTACCGGACCGGCTTGTCGGTGTGCTCCCGCAGCTTCGCCAGCCACTCCCCGGCCGCGACCGGCGTGGCCAGTGCCTCGAAGCAGACGAGGAAGTCCTCGCCCTCGATGGCGCCGACGTTCGGGTCGCCTTCCGCGGTGAGCGCGTAGACGCCGTCGTCGAGCACCTCCAGGGTCTGCTCCTTCTCCGTCAGGTCGCCGGACGAGGCGAACGACTTCTGAGCCACCCTGCACCTCCTTTGATCAAACCTTTGACTATTCGACGGCAGTCAGGGTAACCCGGGTCACCCCGCAAGGGAAGACTACTTCCGAAACGCGACGTTGTTCGGATGAGCGGCGCGCGGGGGCCTAGCCTGGGGCGCATGACCGCAGAACCGGCTGCCCCCGACGAGCTGGACTACCTGACGTTCGTGGACTACGCGATCGCGAAGACGACCGCCGAACTGCCCGCGGTCGACGCCACCGCGATGCGCCTCGGACTGACGCTGCACCGCCTGACCAGCGCACTCGTCTACGACTGGGAGTCCACGGTGCACCGGCCGCGCGGGTGGAGCTGGGGCGGCTTCCGGGTGCTGTTCGTCCTGTGGCTGGCCGGCCCGATGGAGGCCAAGCGGGTGGCGCAGCTGTCCGGGATGAGCCGGGCGGCGGTGTCGGCCCTGGTCAACACGCTGGAGCGGGACGGGCTGGTGTCGCGCAAGCAGGCCGAGCACGACCGGCGCGCGGTGCTGCTCAACCTCACCGACGCCGGCCACGAGGCGATCACCAGCGCGTACGAGGCCCACAACGCCCGCGAGCAGGCGTGGGCCAACGCGCTGACCAAGCCCGAGCAGACCATCCTGATCGGGTTGCTGGAGAAGCTCACGACCAGTTCCGCGGCACTCGACGCGAAGCGCCGCTTCTAGGAACCGGCCCCTTGATCGACGTGGCGCAGGTCACTACCCTGCCACGCCGCAATCGTCAAAACTTTGACTGCTTCAGGCAGCCGGGAGGACCGCTTCGATCGCCTCGACGACCTCCGGGGCCTCCGGGTCGGTCCGCGGCCGGAACCGGGCCACCACCTTGCCGTCCGGGTCGACGAGGAACTTCTCGAAGTTCCACTGCACGTCCCCGCTCTCGCCGTCGGCGTCCGGCGTCTCCACCAGCTCGGCGTACACCGGGTGCCGTCCGGGGCCGTTGACCTCGATCTTTTCGAACATCGGGAACGTGACGCCGTAGGTCGCCGAGCAGAAGGTGGCGATCTCCTCGGCGCTGCCCGGCTCCTGGCCGGCGAACTGGTTGCACGGGAAGCCCACGACGGAGAAACCCCGGTCGCCGTAGCGTTCCTGCAGCCGCTCCAGCGCCGCGTACTGCGGCGTCAGGCCGCACTGGGAGGCGACGTTCACGACGAGCAGGGCTTTGCGCCCCAGTTCGCCGAGGGTCGCGGGTTCGCCGGCGAGCGTGCGCAGCTCGATGTCTGCCAGGGCCATGGAGATCCTCCGCGATGATCGGTAGCTACCACCCCTGGCAACGCCGGCCCGGCCGCGCCGTTCCCCGTCCGGCGCCGACCGTGACCAGCGTTACACCCGATCAGCCCAGCCGTTGCGCCGGAACCGGCGTGATTCCCTCCGCCGGCTTCAGCCCGAGCGCGTCCAGCAGCAACGCGCAGTCCTCGGCGTCGGCCGCCGCGGACGCGGCCGCGCGCACCGCGCGCCGGCGCTGCGCCGCGATCATCTCGGTGTCCTCGGCCGACGTGACCGGGACGTTGAAGTCGGCGACCTCCCGCAAGTGGTCTCGCATGTCCATCCCCTGTCTGCACGTGATCCGTGTAGGGCGGCGGCACCCGGGGTAGCCGGGGGACCGGAGAAAGGAGCGGTTGATGAACTACTCCCCGGACCCGGTGCGTGCCGAGGGCCCGGCCGCCGTAACCGAAGGTACCCCGGACGGGCCGACCGTGCTGGTGCTCGATCCGACCGGCCTGGCCAAGCACGAGGGCCTGCCGGCGACCTGGCGGGACAAGACCGACCGGTGGCGGATCGTGTGGTGCCGGCTGCCCTCCGACGGCGGGCTGACCCAGGCCGACGACCTGCTGTCCGACCCGCCCGGTGAAGCGGTGCACGTGGTGGCGAGCGCGCCGTTCGCCGACGGGGCCCTGCGCCTGGCGGAGAAGCACGCCCGCGCGCTGCGCTCGGTGCTGCTGGTCGACCCGGCCGCGGACCAGTTCGTGCCGCCGGGCGACGGCGAGATCGCCGACCGGCACTGGGTGGACGACCACCGGGAGCGGATCGACGCGCTCGCGCAGTCCGGCGTGCACGTGCGGGTGGTGGCGCACAGCACCGGCGGCGCCGACGACCGGATCCCCGCGCCGCTGCCGCTGGGCCACCCCGACGTGGTCGCGGGTGTCGAGCAGGCGATCGCCGAACTCGAAAAGACCCACTGACACGAGGAGGGATGGGCGTGACCGAGCCCGACGAGGAGTCCGTCCGCGAGGCGCTGGAGCGGGAGTCGCCGCTGCCGCCCGACCCCGAGGCCCCCGTGGCCGACGCGCTGGCCCAGCGGCAGAACGTGAACGCCCCGCGGCAGACCGGCCCGGAGCCGGGCCTGCCGCCCGAGGCGGACGCCGGCGACGTGGCCGAGCAGCAGCAGGAAGTGGAGTTCGAGACCGACGAGGAGGCGCTGCGTGGCTGACCCCGCCCGGATCGTGATCCTCGGCGGTGGTTACGTCGGCGCCACGACCGCCCGGCAGCTGCGCAAGCGGCTCACCGCCGAGGAGGCCCAGCTGACCGTGGTCGACCCGCGGTCGTACATGACCTACCAGCCGTTCCTGGCCGAGGCCGCGGCCGGTTCCGTCGAGCCGCGGCACGTGGTCGTGCCGCTGCGCGAGGTGCTGCCGGGCTGCACGGTGATGGCCGCGGAGGCGACCGGCGTCGACACGACGTCGAAGTCGGTCACGCTGCGCGTCGCCGACGGGCACGTCGAGCGGCTCGGCTACGACATCCTCGTGGTCGCGCCCGGCTCGGTGTCCAAGACGCTGCCGATTCCCGGGCTGGCCGAGCACGGCATCGGGTTCAAGACCCTGGAGGAGGCCGTCTACCTGCGCAACCACGTGCTGTCCCGGCTCGACATCGCGTCCAGCACGAGGGACCGGGAGCTGCGGCGCAAGCTGCTGACGTTCGTGTTCGTCGGCGGCGGCTACGCGGGCATCGAGGCGATGGCCGAACTGGAGGACATGACCCGGCACGCGCTGCCCGCCTACGGCCTGGACCGGTCGGAGCTGCGGTGGGTGCTGGTGGAGGCGGCCGACCGGATCATGCCGGAGGTCAGCTCGTCGCTGGCGAGCTACACGCTGGAGGTGCTGACCAAGCGCGGCTTCGAGGCGCACCTGGGCACGACGCTCAAGTCGTGCGAGGACTGCCACGTCGTACTGGGCGACGACACCGAGTTCGACGCCGGCACGATCGTGTGGACCGCGGGCGTCAAGCCGAGCCCGATGCTCGCCGACACCGACCTGCCGCTGAACCCGCGCGGCCGGGTCTGCTGCGCCACGACGCTGGAGGTGGACGGCACGCCGGGCGTGTTCTCGGCCGGGGACGCCGCCGCGGTGCCGGACGTGACCAGCAAGGAGCCGGGCGCGGTGTGCGCGCCGTCGGCGCAGCACGCCTCGCGGCAGGCGGTGGTGCTGGCGAAGAACATCGTCGCCACGCTGCGCGGCGGGCCGCTGGAGGGCTACCGGCACTCCTACGCCGGGTCGGTCGCGAGCCTGGGCCTGTACCAGGGCGTCGCGCAGATCTACGGCGTGAAGCTGCGTGGCTGGCCGGCGTGGGCGCTGCACCGCGCCTACCACCTGATGACGATGCCGACCGCGCACCGCAAGACGCGGATCGCCGCGGACTGGCTGATCTCACTGCCGTTCGGGCGACAGGTGGTGGCGACCGGCGAGCAGCACCACCCGCGGGAGCAGTTCGTGCGGGCCAGCCGGAGGTAGTGGTGGGGTTCCCGGTCGCCCGCAAGCTGATCGACAGCCACCTGGTGTCCGGTGAGCCGGTGCCGGGTCGCGAGATCGGGTTGCGGGTCGACCAGACCCTCACCCAGGACGCCACCGGCACGCTGGTGATGCAGGAGCTGGAGGCGCTGGGGCTGGACCGGGCGCGCACCGAGGTGAGCGTCCAGTACGTCGACCACAACCTGCTGCAGGCGGACGAGAAGAACGCCGAGGACCACGCGTTCCTGCGCTCGGCGTGCCGTCGGTTCGGGCTGTGGTATTCCAAGCCGGGCAACGGGGTTTCGCACCCGACGCACATGGCGCGGTTCGGGGTGCCGGGGCGCACGATGGTCGGGTCCGACTCGCACACGTGCGCCGCCGGGTCGCTCGGCATGCTCGCGATCGGGGTCGGCGGGCTGGAGGTCGCGATGGCGATCGCCGGGGAGCCGCTGTACCTGCGGATGCCGGAGATCTGGGGGGTGCGGCTGACCGGGTCGCTGCCGGAGTGGGTGTCGGCCAAGGACGTGATCCTGGAGATGCTGCGCCGGCACGGCGTCACGGGCGGGCTGAACCGGATCGTGGAGTACCACGGGCCGGGGCTGGCGTCGTTGTCGGCGATGGACCGGCACGTGATCGCGAACATGGGCGCCGAACTCGGGGCCACGACAACGGTGTTCCCCGCCGACGAGGCGGTGCGTGATTTCTTGCGGGCACAGGACCGGGCTTCGGATTTCGAGGAGCTCGTCGCCGATCCGGACGCGGTGTACGACCTGTCCGACGAGATCGATCTGTCTGCTTTGGAGCCGCTGATCGCGTGCCCGTCGTCGCCGGACGACGTGGTGCCGGTGCGGGAGGTGGCCGGCACCGAGGTGCGGCAGGTGGTGATCGGCTCGTCGGCCAACCCCGGGCTGCGGGACTTCGCCGTGGCGGCGGCGATGGTGCGGGGGCGGCAGACCCATGATGCGGTGAGCTTCGACGTGAACCCGTCGTCGCGGGAGATCCTCGCGGATCTGACGAAGATGGGCGCGACGCTGGATCTGGTGTCCGCGGGCGCGCGGCTGCACCAGGCGGGGTGCCTGGGGTGCATCGGGATGGGGCAGGCGCCTGCGGCCGGGCAGAACTCGCTGCGCACGTTCCCGCGGAACTTCCCCGGCCGGTCCGGGACGCGGGAGGACCGGGTGTGGCTGTGCTCGCCGGAAACCGCGACGGCGGCCGCGCTGACCGGGGTGATCACCGATCCGCGGGAGCTGGCGATGGCCAGTCCGGTGGTCGAGCTCCCCGAGCGCGCGACCGTGAACACGGCGATGCTGGTGCCGCCGCTGCCGCCGGAGCGGGCCGCGCGGGAGGAGCTGGTCAAGGGACCCAACATTTCGGCGCTGCCGGATTTCCCGCCCCTGCCGGACGACGTCGAGGGCGCCGTGTTGCTGAAGGTGGGCGACAACATCTCGACGGACGAGATCTCCCCCGCCGGTGCCGCGGCCCTGCCGTTCCGCTCGAACATCCCGAAGCTGGCCGGCTTCACGTTCACCCGCGTCGACGAGACCTACCCGTCGCGGGCCCGCGAGACGGAGGGCGGGCATTTCGTCGTCGGCGGGGAGAACTACGGGCAGGGGTCGTCGCGGGAGCACGCCGCCATCACGCCGCGGCATCTCGGTGTGGTGGCGGTGATCGCCAAGTCGTTCGCGCGGATCCACTGGCAGAACCTCGCCAACTTCGGCATCCTGGCGCTGGAGTTCACCGACCCGGCCGACTACGACCGCGTCGAGCAGGGGCACGTCCTCGCGCTGCGGGCGTTGCGCTCGCAACTGCCCGAGGGCGAGGAGATCACGGCCACGGACACCACCACGGGCACGGACATCCCGCTCCGGCACCGCCTCTCGCGACGCCAGGTGGAAGCGGTCCTGGCAGGCGGCCGGATCCCACTGCTGGCCCGGCGGTGAACCGGACCACGCGCAACCATCGGCTCATGCCCGTCCGAGGCTGATCTTCAGTTGTCATCATCCAAGCGGGTACCTCCGTTGTGGATCGGGCGGTCAGCGGAGCCAGGATCGCGGCGTCGGGGCGAGGCGGAGGCGGTCGGGGGGCCGTGATGATCGTTCGGTCAGCGCGGGTGGGAGCGGGAGCCGCTCGTGGCCGGGCGGCAACCGGGTCAGCCAGGCGAAAACCTGTTCGCCCTCCCGGATCGGCAGGCGTGGGTAGTCGTTGCGGCGCAAGGAAGTCCGGAAGGACGCGAGCGGTGGTGTGCCCGCTTCCGCGAGTGCGGGCGTGATCTCCTGCCGGAAGACGTCCGGAAACTCCGCCGGATCGTCCGGGTAGGCCACGACGATCTCGAACAGCCCGGATGCCGCCGCCACGGGCGCCGCACCTCCGACACCGGAACCCGCCACCACGCCAGGCGGCCCCGCACCCGCCGCATCCAGGCTTCCCGTCACCGGCTCCAGCAGCAGCACGTCGCCCGAATCCACCATCGTCGCGTTGGCGGTGTGCCGGTGTGTCCGCCAGGCGGGATGCCGCTCGTAGAACGCCGCCAGTGCCTCGGCTCTCCGGGCGGCGTCCGGGAAGCCCCGGATCCACACGAAGCGGTCCGGGTCGTCCAGGTCGCGGAACTGGCCGTACACCCGCATCCCCGCCTCGGCCTGCGACTCCACGAAATGCCGGTCGAACAACGCCACCAGCTCCTCGCGCCGCCCCGGGTGCAGCGTGTACTGCCGGAGCTCGAACAGCTCGCACATCTCGGTCATCGGGTCCCCCCTCGTCGTGGTCCATCAACGCGCCCGAGGCTAGCGGCCACCACCGACAATTCCGGAGCCACCGGTTGCCGCGATCCGGTTTACTTCACCTGTCCGAAAAACTCCGACATCCCGCCGACATCGTCGGCTGCCATCCTGACCCGGCACGATCAAGGAGGCAGCGGTTGAGCACCACCCCAGCACAGGCGAAACAGTCCCCCGCCGAGCGGGTCCTCGGCTTCGTCGAACGGGTCGGCAACCGCCTGCCGGACCCGTTCTTCCTGTTCGTGTACCTGTTCGCGGCACTCGCGGTGATCACCACCGCGGTCGCCGCCTGCCACGTCACCGTCACGGTGCCCGGCACGACGCAACCGGTGGCCGTCAAGGGCCTGTTCACCGGCGAGGGTGTGCGGTTCCTGCTGAGCAAGCTGGTCGACAACTTCGTCACCTTCCCGCCGCTGGGCAACGTCCTGGTGATGCTGCTGGCCGTCGGCCTGGCCGAACGCGCCGGGCTGCTCGAGGCGGCCGTGCGCGCGGTCTTCTCGCGCGCCCCGCGCTGGCTGCTGCCGTTCGCGGTGTCGCTGGTGTCGTTCCAGGCGCACGTCATGGCCGACGCGGGCATCATCGTCATCCCGCCGCTGGCCGCGCTGGTGTTCCGCGCCGCCGGGCGGCACCCGGTGGCCGGCGCGGTGGGCAGTTTCGCCTGCGTCACCGGCGGTTACGGCGCCGGCACGCTGCTCGGCAGCTACGACGCCCTGCTGTCGGGGCTCACGCAGAAGGCGGTGACCGTCGTCCCGGTCGCGGTGCAGCCGCAGGTCACCATGGCGATGAACTGGTTCTTCACCGCGGCGGCCGGGCTGCTCCTGCCGTTCCTCGGCGCGTGGCTGACCGCGCGCGTGCTGGAGCCGCGGCTGGGCCCCTACACCCCGCCCGAAGGCGCCGCGGCGGACGAGAGCGCGGCGCTGACCCCGGTGCAGCGCAAGGGTTTGCGCCGCGCCGCGATCGTGCTCGTGGCCTACGTGGTGGTAGTCGCCGGGGCGTGGCTGCTGCCGGGCAGCCCGCTGCGCGGCGACAACGGCTCGCTGATCAGCTCACCGCTGCTGACCGGGCTGGTGCTGGTGCTGTTCCTGGCGTTCGTGCTCGCCGGGATCACCTACGGCGTCACGACCGGCACCATCACCGGACCGGGCGACGTGCCGTCCATGATGGCCGAGGCCGTCAAGGACATGGCCGGCTACATCGTGCTGATCCTGGCGATCTCGCAGTTCATCGCCGTGTTCACGTGGAGCAACCTGGGCACGCTGCTGGCCGTGCGCGGCGCCGAGTTCCTGCAGTCGGTGCACCTGACCGGGTTCGCCGGCATCCTCGCGTTCGTCGTGCTGGTGTCGGTGCTGAACCTGTTCATCACGTCCGGCTCGGCGCTGTGGTCGCTGGTGGCGCCGGTGTTCGTGCCCGCGTTCATGCTGCTGGGCTACGACCCCGGGTTCGTGCAGGCCGCCTACCGCATCGGTGACTCGGCCACGCAGATCATCACCCCGCTCAGCCCCTACCTGTTCGTGCTGCTGACCGTGCTGCGCCGCTACGAACCGGACGTCCGCCTGGGCACGCTGATCGCCCGCATGTCGATCTTCGTGATCCCGTTCTGGGTGGTGTGGGTGGGGTTGCTCGCCGTGTTCTACTTCGGGGACATCCCGTTCGGCCCGGGGGTGCACGTGCACCTGCCGCGATGAGAGGAGCCCGATGGATCTGGTCGCCCTGCGCCGGGACGTGCACGCGCACCCCGAGCCCGCCTTCTGCGAGGTGCGGACGGCGGCGACGGTGCTGGCGCACCTGCGGGAACTCCCGGTCGAGGTGCGCACCGGCGTCGCGGCCATGCGGCGCGAGGGCGTGCCCGCCTACCCGGACGAGGCCACGCTGCGGCGCTTCGCGGACCGGGCCGTCGAGACCGGCGCGGACGCCGGGGACGTGCGGCGGTTCGCCACCGAGGGCACGGCGATCATCGCCGAGCTGGACGGCCGCCGGCCCGGTCCGGCGTGGGCGTTGCGGTTCGACATGGACGCGCTGCCGGTGACCGAGGCCGACGACCCGGCGCACGCGCCCGCGGCGAACGGGTTCCGCTCCCGCTACGAGGGGTTCATGCACGCGTGCGGGCACGACGGGCACGTGGCCATCGGGCTGGCGCTGGCGCGGCGCCTGGCCGACCGCGACTTCCCCGGGACCGTGCGGTTCCTGTTCCAGCCCGCCGAGGAGGGCGGCCGGGGTGCCCGCGCGATGCTCGCCGCGGACGCCGTCGCCGGGGTCGACCGGTTCCTGGCCGTGCACCTGGGCCTGGACCTGCCGGCGACGGCCGTCGCGGCGGGGATCACCGGCATCTTCGCCACGACCAAGATGCGCGCCCGCTTCACCGGGGTGGCTTCGCACGCGGCGGCGGCGCCCGAGGACGGCCGCAACGCGCTGCTCGCGGCCGCGACGGCCGTGCTCGGCATCCACGGCCTGCCGCGGTTCTCCGCGGCCGACACGCGGGTCAACGTCGGCACCCTGCACGCCGGGGGCAACGTCAACATCGTGCCCGCGGTGGCCGAGCTGACCTGCGAGGCGCGGTCGAAGGACGGGGCGGTGAACGCCGACCTCACCGAGCGGGTCAAGCAGGTGCTGTGCGGGGCCGCGCAGGCACAGGGCGTGGCGGTGGAGATCGAGGAGACCGGCGGTTCGACGTCGCTCACCTGCGACGACGAGCTGTTGGACGCGGTGCTCGCGGCCGCCGACGCGTGCGGTCACGGTGAGCGGGCGGTGCGGCTGCACGAGATGGGCGGCAGCGACGACGCCAGCCTCTTCGCCGAAGCCGTGCAGCGCGCGGGCGGCCTGGCCACGTACACGGTCGTCGGGGGCGGCAACCCGGCGCCGCACCACAACCCGTACTTCGACGTGGACGAGGCGGCGCTGCCCGTCGCGGTCGACGTGCTGGAGGCACTGGTGCGCCAGGCCACACGTACGGATGACAATACGTAGCCGACTCGGTGGTTCGGCGGATGTGTGCTCGTCTTCCCCGCGGGCACCCTTTGTGGTATGACCGCGCAAGAACTGCAGGCCCTGGCCGACACGGCCGCCGGGCTCATCCTGTTCCACAACGGCCTGTGGGGCGCGCCCACCTGCTACATGTGGGCCGGCCCCGACGGCGCCGCGGCCGGGCGCGTCCCGCCCTGGGAGTGCGAGGCGCTCGACCGGCTCAGCTGGCGCAAGCTGATCTCCGCCGCGCCCGGCCCGGGAACCGAGGACGTGCCCGTCGTGCCCACCGAGGCCGGGCTCGCCGAGCTCCGGGCGCAGCGGGCGCACGCAGCCTGAGGATCGCCGCCACCGCACCAGCGCGGTGAACTCCGGCGAACGCCTAGACCTCCAGCTCCGCGTGCACCTCCCGCAGCAGGGCCGCCGCCGCGGGGGACAGTGGTCGCGCCGCCGAGTGGATCACCGAGACCGACCAGCGCAGCGGTTCGGCCAGCGGCACCTCGACCACGCCCGTCATCTCCCCCGCCGCGCCCGCGGGCAGGAAACCCACCCCGAGCCCCTGGCAGATGAGTGCCCGCGCGGTGACGTAGTCCGGCACCTCCAGCGGCACCTGCCGGCTCAGTCCCGCCCCGGCGAAGGCGCGGTCCACCAGCGTCCGGTTCCCCCATCCGGCCGGGAAGTCCACGAAGGACTCCTCCGCCAGCTCGGCGAGCGTCACCGCGCTCCGGCGCGCCATCGGGTGGTCCGGCGCGGCCAGCAGGCTCAGGTCCTCTTCCGCGACGATCTCGTGCGCCAGCCCCGCCGGTGCCCGCCCCGGCAGGGACGCCAGCGCCAGGTCCATCCGCCCGTCCAGCACCGCCCGCACGTGTCCCGCCGAGCCGGAGGGCGAGTACTGCAACCGCACGGCGGCGCGCGGGTGCCGCCGCGAGAACCGCCCCAGCAGCCGCGGCACGTTCACCCGCCCGGTCGACAGGAGCGTGCCCATGGTGACCACGCCGCGCACCTCACCGCTCGCGCCCGCCGCGGCCTGCGCCGCCGCGCGCGCCGCGGCCAGTGCGGTGCGCGCCTCGGGCAGCATGGCCGCGCCGGCGGCGGTCAGGGCGACCCGGCGGCTGTCCCGGTCGAACAGCCCGGCGCGGACCTCCCGCTCCAGCGCGCGGATCGCCGTCGACACCGCCGACTGCACGACCCGGAGCCGCTGGGACGCGCGCGTGAAGCTCAGCTCCTCGGCGACCGCGACGAAGTACGACAGCTGGCGCAGTTCCACACCGGCTATCTAACACCGCGATAGCTGCGAGCGAAAACATTCGTTGGACGAGATGGCCGATCGGGCGCACCCTGGGCTCGTGATCACTGAGACCACCGCCCCGCGCACCGCGTCCCGCCGTCACGGCGCGGGCTTCTGGCTCGTCGCCTACACCTTCGCGGTGACCATGGGCTTTTCCGCGGCCCCGGCGCCGCTGTACGTGCTGTACCAGGCCAAGGACGGGTTCGGCCCGTTCACGGTCACCCTCGTCTTCGCCGCCTACGCGCTCGGTGTGATCGCCAGCCTGTTCGTGGCCGGCCACGTGTCCGACTGGGTGGGCCGCCGCCGCGTGCTAATGCCCGCGGTGCTGGTGAACGTGCTCGCCGGGGTCGTGTTCCTGGCCTGGTCGTCGGTGCCCGCGCTGCTCGCGGCGCGGTTCCTGTCCGGTATCAGCATCGGCATGCTCACCGCGACCGCCACCGCGCACCTGACCGAGCTGCACCTGGCCGCCCGGCCGGGCGCGGCGCGGACCCGGGCCGACGTCGTCGCGACGGCGGCCAACCTCGGCGGCATCGGGCTGGGCCCGCTCGTGACCGGGCTGCTGGCCGAGTACGCAGGCGACCCGCTGCACGTGCCCTACCTGGTGTTCCAGGCGCTGATGCTGCTCGGCGCGCTCGCGGTGACGCTGACGCCGGAAACCGTGACCGCCACGCGCGTGCGCTACCGCCCGCAGCGGGTTTCGGTGCCGCCGCACGCCCGCTCGCGCTACCTCGCCGCGGGGGCGGCCGCGCTCGCCGAGTTCGCCGTGTTCGGCCTGTTCACCTCGCTCGCGCCGGGGTTCCTGGCGAACACCCTGCACCAGCACTCGCACGCGCTGGCCGGGGTGAGCGTGTTCGCCGTGTTCGGGGCCGCCGCGGTCGCGCAGATCGTGCTGGCGCGCACGGGGTTGCGGCGGTTGCTCGCCACCGGGCTCGGGCTGCTGACCGTGGGGCTCGTGCTGGTGACGGTCGCGGTGTGGCTGCCCAGCCTCGCGCTGTTCCTGCTCGGCGCGGTGCTCGCCGGTGCCGGGGCGGGCGCCGGGTTCAAGGGCAGCATCGGGATCGTGCTCGGCCTGGCCCCGGCGGAAAGCCGGGGTGAGGCGCTGGCCGGGCTGTTCCTCGCCGCCTACACCGGGCTCGCGGTGCCGGTGCTCGCGCTCGGGGTGGCCACGCAGGCGGTGGACATCCGGGTCGCGCTGCTCGGGTTCACCGTGGCGCTGCTGGCGATCCTGGCGGCGGTGGTGCGGCGGCTGTTCCGGGCGAGCTGAGCGCCTGCACGTCCGCGTAGGCCGGGACGGGCGGGATCTCGCCGCCGGTGGCGACCGCGCCGGCCGTGCGGGCCACGGCCTCCAGCGCCGCCCGGAACAGCAGCGATCCGCAACTGATCCGCCGCACGCCGAGTTCGCCGAGCCGGTCCAGTGGCGGACCGGACGGCGAGAACAGGACGTTCACCGGGACGTCGGCCGCCGCGACCACCGCGGCGATCGACGTCTCGTCCGGCAGTCCCGGCACGAACACCCCGTCGGCCCCGGCCTCCTGGTAGGCGCGGACGCGGGCGACGGGGTCCTCCCCGGTCGCGAGCCAGTGCGTGTCGGTGCGGGCGTTGACGAACAGGCCGGGCGCGGCGGCCTTGAGCGCGGCGATCAGCTCCTGCTGGTGGGCGGGGTCGGCGAGGCGCCCGTTGTCGCGGCCGTCCTCGATGTTCACCCCGGCCACGCCCAGCGCGGCCAGTTCCGCGCCGAGGGCGGCGACCTCGGCGGGGTCGTCGGCGAAGCCGCCTTCGATGTCGACGGTGAGGTAGCAGGGCAGGCGGGTCAGGCGCCGGGCGAGCGCGACGGTCTCGTCGCGGGTCGCGCCGGTCCCGTCGGGCAGGCCGGCCGCGGCGGCGACACCCAGGCTGGTGGTGCCGATCGCCGGGAAGCCCTCCGCCACCAGGACCGCGGCGGAGGCGTGGTCCCAGGCGTTGGGCAGCAGCAGGGGTTTGCCGGTGTGGTGCAGCTCGGCGAAGCTCATGCCGGCACGCTAGCGCCCGGAATCGTCGGTGCCGGCCGATACGATCGCGTCCGTGAGCAACCCGCACCTGGAACCGGCCCCGGTCTTCACGGGCGCGCCCCTGGCCCGGGCCCGGCGCGCCGCGCTCGTCGTGCACGGGCGGGGTCAGACGCCGGACTACATGCTCGCGATCCTCGACCGGGTCGCGGTGCCGGAGGTCGCGTACGTGCTGCCGCGGGCGGCGGGGCAGACCTGGTACCCGGCCGGGTTCATGCAGCCGCTCGCGGTGAACCAGCCGTGGGCGGACTACGCGCTGGAGGCGATGGCGGCGCACCTGGCGCGCATCGCGGAGGCCGGGATCGCGGCGGAGGAGGTGGTCCTGATCGGGTTCTCGCAGGGGGCGTGCCTGGTGTCGGAACTGCTGGTCCGCTCACCGCGGCGGTATGCCGGGGCCGCCCTGCTGACCGGCGGTTACCTGGGGCCGGACGAGCGCGCGCCGTCGGGCTCGCTGGCCGGCACGCCGGTTTTCGCCGGCACGAGCCGCTACGACGAGTGGGTGCCGCTGGAGCGAGCGGAGGCGACGGCGAGGCTGCTGGAGCGGATGGACGCGGCGGTGACGCTGCGCGTGTACGAGGACCGGGAGCACCTGGTGAACGACGACGAGGTGGGGGAGGTGCGGAAGCTGCTGACTGCCTGACGGGGTGCGCGGACCGGCTGAGGAGGCGGGCACGGGCGAGCCTGCCGGGCTCCCCGGGAGCGCGAGCTTCAGAACCGCCGGGTACAACCCGCAGGCAGCCCAGTTGCGTCCCGCAAGCGCGAGGCGCCGTGCCCGCTCGGCCGCGCGCTTGCCCGGCACGGATCACCGCGCGATCGGCTCCCGGGGGAAGACCCTGGCCCCGCCGGGGGAGCCGCACGCCCGGCCGATTCCGCGCGCCGCCGCTTGGACCAGTGGGGCCAGCGTCGCCGGGTGGGCGCCGCTCGCGTGGACCACCAGGGAGACTGCCGCGATCACCGTGCCCTCGCCGTCCCGCACGGGGGCCGCCACCGAGACCGCGTCGGTCGTCACCTGGCCGTCGCTCACCGCGTAGCCGGTCCGGCGCACCGCCGCGAGCATCTCCCGCAGCCGGGCCGGGTTCGTCACCGTCTTCTCCGTGTACGCCTGCAACGGCGAGCCCAGCACCTCCTCCTGCACCTCCACCGGCGCGTGCGCCAGCAACGCCAGCCCGACACCCGTGGCGTGCAGGGCGAACCGGCCGCCCACCCGCGTCCACACCGGAACCGCCTTGCGGCCCGCGATCCGTTCCACGAACACCAGCTCCAGGCCCTCGCGCACGGCGAGCTGCACGTTCTCGTGCGTGACCTCGTACAGGTCCTCCAGGAACGGCATCGCCGCCTCGCGCAGCCCGAGCCCGCGCGGCGCCAGCGAAGCGACCTCCCACAACCGCAACCCGACCCGGTACCGGCCGTCGGCCCCGCGCTCCAGCGCGCCCCACGCCACCAGCTCCGCCACCCGCCGGTGCGCGGTCGCCAGCGACAGCCCGGCCCGCCGCGCCAGCTCCGACAGCGTCAGCTCCGGGCAGGCCGGCGTGAACGCGCCCAGCAGCGCCAGAACCTTGCCGGTGACACTCCGGACTTCGCCGTCCATCCGATCATCCTGCCCCGCCGCGGTCTACAGATCCAGCACCAGCCGCGGCCCGCACGAACGCGACACGCAGATCATCATCGTGTCGTTCGCCGCCCGCTCCGCGTCGGTCAGCAGCGAGTCCCGGTGGTCCGGCACCCCGTCCAGCACCGGTGTCTCGCACGTACCGCACGTGCCCTCCTGGCACGACGACAGCACGCTCACCCCGGCCTCCTCGACCGCCTGGAGGATCGACTTGCCCGCGGGCACGGTCACCGTCCGGCCGGAGGCCGCCAGCTCCACCTCGAACGCCGTCCGCTCCCCCACGTCCGCGCCCGCCTTCGGGGAGAACCGTTCGACGTGCAGCGAACCCGGCGGCCACGCCGCACAGCGCTGCTCGACCGCCGCCAGCAACGGCTCCGGCCCGCAGCAGTACACCGCCACCCCCGGACGCGGCTCGCCGAGCAGCGCGTCCAGGTCGAGCAGCCCGGTCTCGTCCTGCGGCCGGATCTCGACCCGGTCGCCGTAACGCTCGACCAGCTCCGCGCGGAACGCCATCGACGCCCGCGACCGCCCGCCGTACACCAGCCGCCAGTCCGCGCCGGCGGCGTCGGCCCGCGCGATCATCGGCACGATCGGCGTGATCCCGATCCCGCCGGCGACGAACAGGTACCGCGGCGCGTCGACGAGCCGGAAGTGGTTGCGCGGACCACGGATCCGGACGGTGTCCCCAGTGGACAGACGATCGTGCACGTGGGCCGAACCACCGCGCCCGTCCGGCTCGCGCAGCACCGCGACCTGCAGCGCCGAGGAGTCCGCCGGGTCGCCGCACAGCGAGTACTGGCGCACCAGCCCCTCGCCGAGCACGAGGTCCAGGTGCGCCCCCGGCTCCCACTTCGGCAGCGGCTCGCCGGCGGGGTGCCGCAGGGTCAGCCGCACCACTCCGTCGGCGAGTTCTTCCTTGCGCTCCAGAAGAACGTCGAGTTCCACTTCGGTCAGCACCGCCGTCATCGCGCGCTCCCCGCTCCGGCGAGCACCGGGTCACCGGTGGGCGCCGGGTCGTCGTGGCCGCCGGGATGGGCCAGCAGCCACTCCCACAGCTCGACCGGATCCTCCGACTCGTGCTCGGCGCCGCAGTAGCAGACCCCGACGAGCAGATCGGTGCCGAGCTTCCAGTGGATGCGGTACACGGTGTCGCCGTGCAGCATCGCGGTCCGTTCCGTCATCGCGTGGCGGCCTTCTGCTGTTCCCCGGCCATCTTCTTCAGGATGCGCCGCGCGGCGAGCCCGCCGGTGTCGATGTTCACCGACAGCTCCTGGTACCCCTCGGGCTCGGACTGGATCACCTTCTCCAGGATGTCGAGCGCGACGACGTCCTGGAGCACGACCGTGCGGTTGTTCTCCGCGAGGAAGTCCGAGACCTCCTGGTCATCGAGCGCGAAGTCCCGTGCCACGGCCCAGAAGTCGTGCGTCGAGTGCTCGGTCTCCGGCGTGATCGCGTAGACGACCTCGACGTGGAACCCGTCCGGGTCGGTGCCGTCGGCGTTGGGCAGCACGCCGACCGGCGCGATGCGGCTGTGCAGCAGGTACAGGCACGGCGGGTGGTATTCGATGTCCTGCCAGCGGGTGATGCGGCCGTCGATGCCGGTGGACTCGGCGTAGAACGGCGGGCAGGCCGCGTCGTCCATGTGGCGGCTGACGTAGATGATCCGGCGGTCCTCGTCGACCTCGGTGGTGATCGGGGTGTTCGCGACCTCCGGCGTGCCGATGTAGCCGCCGTGCAGGTAGGTCTCGTGGGACAGGTCCATCAGGTTGTCCACGAGCAGGTCGTAGCGCGCGGCCAGCGGCTCCATGCCGCACACGGTGGTGTAGGCGGGGTCGGCGAGCCACGGCGCGCGCGGGATCAGGGCGGTGTCGGCGCGGGCGGGGTCGCCGATCCACACCCACACGAAGGAATCCTGCTCGGCGACCGGGTAGGACGGCACGCGCGCGGTGCGCGGGATGCGCGCCTGACCGGGGACGAACACGCAGGTGCCGGACGGTTCGTAGGTGAAGCCGTGGTAGCCGCAGACGATCCGGTCGCCGTCCAGGCGGCTTTCGGACAGCGGGTAGCGGCGGTGCACGCAGCGGTCGGCGAGGGCGACGACGTCGCCGGACTCGGTGCGGTAGAAGACGATGGGCTCGCCCAGGATCGTCCTGGCCAGCAGTTCCCGCCCGACCTCGCTCCCGTAGGCGGCGACGTACCACTGGTCGCGCACGAACGCAGTCATCTGCAGCTCCTCTGGTGTAGATGCGACGACCACACTGTGGCCGGGGGCACGGCGCCGGGACCAGCCGTGTTTTCAGCAGGTGAAAGATCACCGGCGCGACTCACTCCTTGCGCTTCGATTATCGAAGCGCCACACTGGTTCGGAAATCGAAGCAGTCCCGGAGGAGGCCCCATGACCCGGATCGCGCCGCTGACCCCGCCCTATCCGCCCGGCATCGAGGACGCCCTGCGCCGCTGGATGGCGCCGCAGGTGTCGCACGATCCGCTGGTGCTCTTCCGCGTGCTGCACCGGCACCCGGAGCTCGCGTCGCGGATGCGGGTGCTCGGCGCCGGCCTGCTCGCCCACGGGGAGCTGCCCGCCGCCGACCGGGAGCTGGTCATCGCGCGGGCGTGCGCGCGCTCGGGATGCGAGTACGAGTGGGGCGTGCACGCGGTGGTGTTCCCCGAGCTCACGGCGGATGAGCTGGCCGCGACGGTGCACGGCGGCGCCGACGCGCCGGTCTGGTCCCGGCGACAGCGGGCACTCGTGGGGGCGGTGGACGAGCTGCACGACACCGCGACGGTTTCGCCCGGCCGGTGGACCGGGCTGGCCGCGCACCTGACCGACACCCAGCTGCTGGAGTTCCTGGTGCTGGCCGGCTGGTACCGGACGATCAGCGGGCTCGCCAACGCCCTCGCCCTGCCACCCGAACCGTGGGCGGCGCGCTTCGGGGAAGATGGTGATCATGCTGGATGAAGAGAGCTTCCTGTTCTTCACCGACCGCGCGCTCGACGGGATGGCGGCGATCCTCACCGCCCTGGGCGACGATCTGGCGAACACGCGGCCGGACCTGCCGGGCGCGAACACGCCCTACGCGATCGTGAACCACTGCGTCGGGGTGATCGCGGCCTGGGCCGGCCAGGTGGTGGCGGGCCGCACCGTGGACCGCGACCGCGAGGCCGAGTTCACGGCCTCCGGCCCGGTCGCCCCGCTCCTCGACCGGCTCGCCCGGGCGCGCGAGCAGCTGCGCGCGGACGCCGCGGCCGCCGACTTCGACGCCCCGCCGCGCGGCGAGGTCCCGGACAAGTACGCGGGCACCCCGGTCGGGCGGCGGCAGGGCACCGCCCTCGTGCACGTCTACGAGGAGCTGGCCCAGCACCACGGACAGCTCGAACTGACCCGCGACATCCTGCTCGCTGCCAGGTCCTAGGAGTCAGGTCCGGAGCAGCCGCCGGAGGATCTTGCCCGTCGGGGACTTGGGGATCCGCTCGACGAACTCGACCTCGCGCACCTTCTTGTACGGCGCGACCCGCCCGGCCACGAACGCCATCAGCTCGTCACCGCCGACGGGCTCCGCGGTGACCACGAACGCCTTCGGTGCCTCGCCGCCCTCGGGGTGCGGCACGCCGACCACCGCGGCGTCCAGCACGGCCGGGTGGGTCAGCAGCACCGCTTCCAGCTCGGCGGGCGCGACCTGGTAGCCCTTGTACTTGATCAGCTCCTTGAGCCGGTCCACGATCCAGAACACGCCGTCTTCGTCGACGCGCACCAGGTCACCGGTGTGCAGCCAGCCGCCGGTGATCGTCGCCGCC
This sequence comes from Amycolatopsis ruanii, assembly GCF_003385175.1. Classification (NCBI taxonomy): domain Bacteria; kingdom Bacillati; phylum Actinomycetota; class Actinomycetes; order Pseudonocardiales; family Pseudonocardiaceae; genus Amycolatopsis; species Amycolatopsis ruanii. The sequence goes on along the minus strand of NZ_PQHY01000024.1, from coordinate 56,097 downwards.
GTGGCGTCCGGGTCGTCCAGGTAGCCGTCCATCACCTGCGGGCCGCGGATCAGCAGCTCGCCGGTCTCGCCCGGGGCGACGTCGTCATCCGTCCCCGGCACCACGATCCGCGCCTGCGTGTTCGGCGACAGCCGCCCCACGCTGCCCGGCGGCGTCCGCTCGAAATCCTCGTCGAACACCTGGTGCGTGCCGGGACTGGCCTCGGTCATGCCGTAGCCCTGCCGGATCAGGCAGCCCAGCCGCCGCTGCGCGCGCTCGGTCACCGCCACGTCCAGCGGCGCCGCCCCGCACAGCGCGAACCGCAGGCTGGACAGGTCGTGGTCCTCGACGTGCGGCGCGGTCGCCAGCGCCAGCACCATCGGCGGCGCGAAGTAGGCGCGCGTGACCCGGTGCCGCGCCAGCGTCCGCAGGTACTCGTCCAGCTCGAACCGCGGCAGCGTCACCACCTTCGCCCCGCCGAGCAGGCCCGAGTTGAGGATGATCGTGAAGCCGTAGATGTGGAAGAACGGCAGCACCGCGGCCTGCACGTCGTCCGGCCCGATCCGCCACCCGGCGCGCGTCTGCGCCAGGTTCGCGACCAGGTTGCGGTGCGTCAGCCGCACCCCCTTGGGGATCCCGGTGGTGCCGCTGGAGAACGGCAGCACCGCGACCGTCGTGGCCGGGTCCAGGCCGAGCCGCGCGGCGAGCACGTCGGTGAACAGCGACGTGAACGACCGGGCACGCGGGCGCTCGCCCAGCACGAACACCTCGCCGGCCACCTCGAGTGCCTTGTCCGCCACCGGTTCCGCCGCGATCACCACCCGCGCCCCGGACAGCCGCAGCTGCTTGGCGATCTCCCCGGGGGTCAGCGCCGGGTTGACCGGGGTGACCGCCGCCCCGGCCGCGATCGCCGCGTGCAGGGCGACCACGAACGACGGCTGGTTGTGGCTCATCAGCGCGACGACGTCACCGGGCCCGACGCCGTGCGCGGCGAGGCCCGCCGCCCCGGCCGTCACCGCCGCACGCAATCCGGCGTACGTCAGGGTTTCGCCGGTGCGGCCGTCGACGAGCGCGGTCGCGTCGCCGAAGCGGGCCGCGCCGCCGATCACGTACTCGGTGAGCGTGACGTCCGGGATCTCGACGTCCGGGAGCGGGCTGCGGTGGATCATCTCCGGCTCCTAACCCAGGCCGAGCACGCGGACGGCGTTGTCCTTGAGGATCTTCGGGCGCACGTGGTCCTTGATGTCCAGGCGCGCGAAGTCGGCCATCCACCGGTCCGGCGTGATGAGCGGGTAGTCCGAGCCGAACAGCACCTTGTCCTGCAGCAGGCTGTTGGCGTAGCGGACCAGCTGCGGCGGGAAGTACTTGGGCGACCAGCCGGACAGGTCGATGTGGACGTTCGGTTTGTGCGTGGCCACCGCGAGCGCCTCGTCCTGCCACGGGAACGACGGGTGGGCCATGATGATCGTCAGGTCCGGGAAGTCGATCGCCACGTCGTCGAGCAGCATCGGGTTGGACAGGCCCAGGCGCACTCCCCCGCCGCCGCGCATGTTCGCGCCGATGCCGGTCTGCCCGGTGTGGAACAGCGCGGGCAGGCCGTGCTCCTGCGCGATCTCCAGCAGCGGGTAGGCGCTGCGGTCGTTGGGCGCGAAGTTCTGCAGGCTCGGGTGGAACTTCAGGCCGCGCACCCGGTGATCGGCGATCAGCCGCTCCAGCTGCCGCGCGCCGGCCCGGCCCTTGGCGGGATCGATGCTGGCGAACGGGATGAGCACGTCCGGGTGCCTGGCCGCCGCCTCGGCGATCTCCTCGTTGGACAGCGCGGGGTGCCCGGTGAACGCCTCGATGTCGACGGTGAACAGCACCGCGCCGATGCGGCGTTCGCGGTAGTAGGCGGCGATCTCGTCGATGGTCGGCCGCCGGGCGCCGGCGCCGAAGTAGGCCGAGGACGCCTCGACGAAGTCGTCGGGCAGGGACAGGTGCCCGTGGTCGTCGGTCTCGACGTGGACGTGCACGTCGATCGCCTCGAGCTGACTGAGATCCATGGTTATCAGGTCTACTGATACTCGTGCGGCGCTGTCAACGCCGCTTCTGCTCGCCGGAAGTGTCCGCTTGGATGCACATTCTCCGGAAATGCGCCAGATTCCTGCGAGCCGGATCACGCGCGAGCCGCATCACCCGCACGGCGAAACCAGTTAGCATAGGTCAACTAATTTTCGCTGGTGGGAGTGATGGAAGTGCACCCTGCGCTCGGTCCCCGCTACAAGTGGATCGCGCTGTCCAACACCACGCTGGGCATGCTGATGGCCACGATCAACTCCTCGATCGTGCTCATCGCGCTGCCGGACATCTTCCGCGGCATCGGCATCAACCCGCTGGAGCCGTCGAACACCAGCTACCTGCTGTGGATGATGATGGGCTTCCTCGTCGTCACCGCGGTGCTGGTGGTCGGGTTCGGGCGGCTGGGCGACATGTACGGCCGCGTCCGGATGTACAACCTGGGGTTCGCCGTCTTCGCCGTGTCGTCCGTCTTCCTGGCGATCACCTGGACGACCGGGGACGCGGCGGCGATCTGGATGATCGCCTGGCGCATCGTCCAGGGCATCGGCGGCGCGTTCCTGATGGCGAACTCCAGCGCGATCCTCACCGACGCCTTCCCCCAGCGCCAGCGCGGCCTGGCGCTGGGCATCAACGGCGTCGCCGCGATCGCGGGTTCCTTCCTCGGCCTGGTGATCGGCGGCCTGCTCGGCCCGGTCGAGTGGCGGCTGGTCTTCCTCGTGTCCGTCCCGTTCGGCGTGTTCGGCACGATCTGGGCCTACCTCAAGCTCAAGGACACCAGCGAGCGCCACCGCGCGAAGATGGACTGGTGGGGCAACCTGACCTTCGCGGCCGGCCTCATCGCCGTGCTGGTCGGTATCACCTACGGTATCCAGCCCTACGGCGGCCACACGATGGGCTGGACGAGCCCGTTCGTGTTGTCCTGCCTCATCGGCGGCGCCGCCGTGCTCGTCGTCTTCTGCGTGATCGAGACCAAGGTCGCGAACCCGCTGTTCAACCTCGGGCTGTTCACGATCCGCGCGTTCACCTTCGGCAACCTGGCGAACCTGCTCGCCTCGCTCGGCCGCGGCGGCCTGCAGTTCGTGCTGATCATCTGGCTGCAGGGCATCTGGCTGCCGCAGCACGGTTACAGCTTCGAGCAGACCCCGCTGTGGGCCGGCATCTACATGCTGCCGCTGACCATCGGATTCCTGGTCTCCGCACCGGTTTCCGGCGTCATCTCCGACCGGATCGGCGGCCGGTTCCTGTCCACCGGCGGCATGCTGATCACCGCGGTCAGCTTCGTCCTGCTGGAAGTCCTGCCCGTCGATTTCGGCTACTGGGCCTTCGCCGCCATCCTGCTCCTCAACGGACTCGGCATGGGCCTGTTCACCTCGCCCAACCGGGCCGAGGTGATGAACAGCCTGCCGAACAACGCCCGCGGCGCCGGCGCGGGCATGACCGCGACCTTCCAGAACTCGGCGATGGTGCTGTCCATCGGCTTCTTCTTCAGCCTGATGATCGCCGGACTGGCCGACCACCTGCCGACCGCGATGGCGCAGGGCCTGACCGCTCACGGCGTGCCGGCCGCGGACGCGAACCAGATCGCGTCGCTGCCGCCGGTCGGGGTGCTGTTCGCCGCGTTCCTCGGCTACAACCCGATCGAACAGCTCCTCGGCGGCGTGCTGCACACCCTGCCGCCGGACCAGGCCGCCTACCTGACCGGGCGCAGCTTCTTCCCGCAGCTGATCTCCGGCCCGTTCGCCGACGGTCTCACCGCCGCGTTCTGGTTCGCGATCATCGCCTCGGTGATCGCCGCGCTCGCGTCCTGGTTCACCGGGCCCTCGCGCCGGGCCGCGCCCGGGCAGCCGCACGAGACCGCGGGCTCCGAACTGGCCGCCGCCGCGGGCGAGATCGTCGACGTGAGCGAGCACGACGCCGTGACCGCGGGCCCGGGACGGATCGCCGGTCGGCTCCGCACGGCCGGGGGCACCGCGCTCGCCGGCGGGGTGGTGACCGTGACCGGCGCCGACGGCAGGCAGGCCGCCCGCACCCGGGCCGGCGCGGACGGCGGCTACGCGGTGCCCGGCCTGCGCCCGGGCACCTACACGCTCATCGTCACCGCACCCGGTTTCCAGCCGGAGGCCGCCGCGGTCACGCTCAACGGCTCGGGCGCGGTGCGGGACTTCGTGGTGTCCGGCGGCGGGACCGTGACCGGCATCGTGCGCCGCTCCCCCGGCGGCTCCGGCGCCGGGGACACCGCGGTGGTCGCCACGGACGGCGACGGCCAGGTGCTCGCGCGGACCCGCACCCGCGCCGACGGCACCTTCCAGCTCGCCGGCCTGCCCGCCGGGGAGATCACGGTGACCGCCCACCTGGACGGCCACCGCCCGGCCGCCGCCACCGTCGCGGTGTCCGGCACCGAACCCGCCGTGGCGGACCTGCTGGTCCAGGCCGCCGGCACGCTGCGCGGCACGGTCACCGGGCCGGACGAGCGCCCGGTGCCCGGCGCCCGCGTCACCGTCAGCACCGCCGCCGGGGAACTCGCCGCGACCGCGGTGACCGACGAGCACGGCGACTACCTGGTGGCCGGCCTGGCGCCCGGCGACTACACCGTGGTGACCAGCCTGTTCGAACCCGTGGTGCGGCAGGTCGACCTGGGCGGCGGCGAAACCGCGACCGTCGACGCCGACCTGCGCGCCGGCCGTCCCGAGCAGGCGCGCTCATGACCGAGGTGACCGGGCGGGTGCGCGACGTGGCGGGGATCCCGGTGCCGGGTGCCGTGGTCACGCTCGTCGACTCCAGCGGGCAGCAGATCGCGCGCGGCACCACCGGCCGCTACGGCGGCTACCGGCTGCCCGCGCCCGGCCGGGGCGTCCACGTCCTGATCGCGTCGGCGCCGGCGTACCGGCCGGAGGCGGCCACCGTGACCGTCGGCGGCACCGCGGCCGGTCCGGACCTCGTGCTGGAGAGCGCGACCGGACTCGGCGGCGTGGTGCGCTCGGCCACCACCGGCGTGCCGGTCGCGGACGCGACGGTGACGCTGGCCGACGCGCGCGGCGAGGTCGTCGGCTCCTACCTGTCCGGGCAGGGTGGCGAATACTCCTTCGGCGCGCTGCCCGCCGGGGCGTACACGCTCGCCGTGAACGCCCCGGGGTACCGGCCGGTGGCGGTCGCGGTGCCCATGACCGACGCGTCCGTGCGGCAGGACGTCGAACTGGCCGAGGCGGCGGTGATCCGCGGCTCGGTCACCGTGGGCGACCTGCCGCGCCCGTGGCCGCGGATCACGGTGAGCCTGCTCGACGAAGCGGGCAACGTCACGCGGAGCACGTACGCGGGCGAGGACGGGCGCTACGCCTTCCACGACCTCGAACCCGGGACCTACACCGTCGTCGCTACCAGTTACGCGCCGGTCCGGCAGGCGACGCACGTGGGCGGCGGGCCCGCGCGGCTGGACGTCCGGCTCACCTGAGCGTTTCCGTGCCGCGCAAGGCAAAACACCATCCGTTGATCACCCGGGCACGGTGCGTCAAGATCGCGGAGAGTGGTGGACACGGCCGGGGTCGCAATGGTTGCATAGCGTGCACCGGCGCGGGTTCGGCCACACGCGGGGAAAGGTGTCCCCGCGACGGTTGGGGCCCCGGCACGTGACGAACCCAGGCAGTTAGGACGACATGGCGACGCGGGCTCGAGAACTGCTCAACCGCTCACGCGCGCTGCTGGACCGCTCGAAGGAAGCGGCCTCGCAGCTCTTCGGTCCGCCACCCGCGCAACCGCCGCCGCCGGTGATCGTGCGGTCCCCGGCCCGGGCGGAGGGCGAACGGGTCAACGAGGAAGCACTGGCCGCGCTCTGCGCGAACGTCGCGCTGCGCGACCTCAACCTGGTCGACTCCCTGCTCTCGCAGCTGGAGGAGATGGAGGCCAAGGAGGAGGACACCGACCGGCTCGGCGAGCTGTACCGGCTCGACCACCTGGCCACCCGGCTGCGCCGCAACGCCGAGAACCTGCGCGTGCTGGCCGGCCGTGACGCCAGCGACACCGCGGCCGAGACCACCTCGCTGGTCGACGTGGTGCGCGGCGCGATGTCGTCGATCGACCAGTACGCCCGGGTCACCCTCGGCCGGATCGTGTCGCTGGGCGTGGTCGGGTTCGCGAGCGAGGACCTCAGCCGGCTGCTCGCCGAGCTGCTGGACAACGCGACGAAGTCCTCGCCGCCCAACACCCCGGTGCGGGTCAGCGCGCACCTGACCGAGCAGGGCAGCGTGCTGCTGCGCATCGAGGACGAGGGCATCGGCCTGCCGCCGGACCGGCTGCGGGAGCTCAACGACCGCCTCTCCGGCGAGCCGGTGCTGGACGACTCCGCGGTGCGGCACATGGGCCTGGCGGTGGTGCGGCGGCTGTCCGCCCGCCACGACCTGCGCACCCGGCTCGACCGCCGCGTCCCGCACGGCACCACGGCCACGGTGCTGCTGCCCGCCGGACTCGTCGCCGACCTGCCCGAGGCCAGCTGGTCGGGCACCCAGATGGTGGTGTTCCCGCAGGCCGCGCGTGGCGCCGCGGCGGCGGAAGCGCCGGCCCGCCCGCGCTCCGGGCTGCCGAAGCGGGAACCGGCGCCGCCGAAGCCCGCGCCCGCGCGCCGTCCCCAGCCCGGCTCGATGGTCGGCGGCACCACCGCCAGCGGCCTGCCCCGCCGGGTCTCGCACAGCCTCAAGAACCCCCAGGGCCAGGCACCCGCCGCGGCCGAACCCGCCCCCGCCGAGGACCAGGCGGCCGGGCACGAGAAACTGCTCGCCGACCTCGGCGCCTTCACCGACGGCGAGCGCGAGGCGCGGGAGAAGCAGGGCACCGACGAATCCGGGGAGCAGCAGCAGTGACCGCCGACACCGGCCAGGACTTCACCTGGCTGATCAACGACTTCGTCCGCAAGGTCCACGGCGTGTCGCACGCGTTGATCATGTCCTCGGACGGCTTCCCGCTCACCGCCTCCGACGACATGTCGACCGAGGAGCGCGAGCAGCTCGCCGCGATCTCCAGCGGCCTGCTCAGCCTGGCGCGCAACAGCGCGGCGCTGTTCGACAAGGGCACCTGCGAGCAGATCATCATCCGGCTCACCCACGGGTACTTCCTGTTCATGGGCATCGACGCCCACGCCGGACTGGCCGTGCTGACCACCTCCGACTGCGACATGAAGGTCGTCGCGTACGAGATGACGCAGTTCGTCTCCAGCGCCGGCCACGCGCTGACCCCCGAGACGCGCGCGGACCTGCGCCGCGTGCTCACCGGCCGCCGGCCCCAGGCCTGAGCGCTCCCGACAGGATGTGATTCGCGATGTCCCAGGACACCGGGCCGGACGAGCGGGCGGTCAAGCCGCGCAGCAAGCGGATCCGCCCGTACACGCTGACCGGCGGCCGCACCCGGGCCCGCCACCAGCTGCTGGTCGAGACGCTGATCTCGGTGCCGCAGTACGACCCGGCGCTGGCGGAGAAGCTCATGCCGGAGTCGCGGGCCCTCTACGAGCGAGCCCGCTCCCAGGTCTCGATCGCCGAGCTGTCCTCGCTGCTGACCATCCCGCTGGGGGTGGTGCGGGTGCTGGTCAGCGACCTGGCCGCGCAGGGGGCGGTGTTCATCCACCCGACCGCCCACGCCTACTCCCACGACCGGAACATGCTCGAGAGGATCCTCAATGGACTCAAGCAGCTCCCCGTCTGATCCGGGCGCGCTGACGATCTCGGCGAAGATCGTCGTCGCGGGCGGGTTCGGCGTGGGCAAGACGACGCTGGTCGGGTCCGTGTCCGAGGTGCCCCCGCTGAACACCGAGGCGTGGATGACCGAGGCGAGCGAGGGCGTGGACGACCTGCCGCCGGACGGCGGCAAGACCACCACCACGGTCGCGATGGACTTCGGCCGGATCTCGCTGTACGACGACCTGATGCTGTACCTGTTCGGCACGCCGGGACAGGCCCGGTTCTGGTTCCTGTGGGACGACCTCTCGCGTGGCGCGCTCGGCGCCATCGTGCTGGTCGACACCCGGCGGCTGGACCAGTCGTTCGCCGCGATCAACTACTTCGAGAACGACTCGGACCTGCCGTTCATCGTCGCCATCAACCGGTTCGACGGGCAGCTCGCGCACGACGTGGGCGAGGTCCGGGAAGCGCTGGCGCTGAGCCCGGACGTCCCGCTGGTCACCTGCGACGCGCGGGACAAGGCGTCGGTGCTGGAAACCCTGCAGGAACTGGTGTCCTACACGCTGTCACTGGCCGAAGTCTCGGAGGGGGGCCGGATCCGCGCCCATGCGTAAGATCCTGATCGTCGGTTCTGGGCAGTCGGGCCTGCAGCTCGCGCTGAGCCTGCAGGAGCACGGCTACGACGTCACCGTGATGTCGGCGCGCACGCCGGACGAGATCCGCGGCGGCTGGGTCACCTCGACCCAGTGCATGTTCGCCGACGCGCTCGCGATCGAGCGCAAGCACGGGCTGAACCTGTGGGACGACGTTGCGCCCCGCGTTGCGGGACAAGGGTTTTCCATGGCCGGCCCGGACGGGCAGCGGGCGCTGAACTGGATCGCGTCGTGGGACGGCGGCCCGGCGCAGTCGATCGACCAGCGGGTCAAGATGTCGGCGTGGCTGGAGCTGTTCGAGGAGCGCGGCGGCAACGTCGTCATCCACGGCGTCACCACGGCCGACCTCAACGGCCTGGCCCACCTCTACGATCTGGTGATCGTCGCGGCCGGCAAGGGCGAGCTGGTGCAGCTGTTCGACCGCGACCCGTCGCGATCGCCCTACACCAAGCCGCAGCGGAGGCTGTCGGTGTCCTATGTGCACGGTCAGCGGTCGCGGCCGGAACGCCCGGGCACCACCGACGTGTGGATGAACATCATCCCCGGCGTCGGCGAGCTGATCAACATCCCGGGCTACACGCTGTCCGGGCCGTGCGACATCTTCTACGTGTCCGGTGTCCCGGGCGGGCCGTTCGACGCGTTCGCCGACCGGCCGCCTGCCCAGGAGCAGCTGCGGCGGCACCTGGAGCTGTTCCGGCAGTACATCCCGTGGGAGTACGAGCGGGCCAAGGACGCGGAGCTGACCGACGGCAAGGCCGTGCTGGTCGGCGGGTACGCGCCGGTGGTGCGGCACCCGGTGGGCGAGCTGCCCTCCGGCGCGTTCGTGCTCGGCATGGCCGACGTGGTGGTGGCCAACGACCCGATCACCGGCCAGGGCGCGAACAACGCGGCCAAGTGCGCCGAGTCGTACCTGGGCAGCATCCTGGAGAACGAGGACCGGCCGTTCGACCGGGACTGGATGCAGCGGGCGTTCGACCGGTACTGGGAGCACGCCCAGTGGGTCACCACGTTCACCAACGCGATGCTGCAGCCGCCACCGCCGCACGTGCAGCAGATCCTCGGCACGGCGCAGACGAACCCGGCGGTGGCGAAGCGGTTCGTGAACGGCTTCAACAACCCGGCCGACTTCCAGCACTGGCTGCTGGACCCGGCCAAGACCGAGGAGTACCTGGCTTCGGTGTGAGCCCGGGCGGCGCGCGGTGCGGCCGCCCGGCCCGGTTCTCAGTGACCGACGTCGATGACGACGCGGGTCGGTGCGGTCAGCGTGAACACCCGCACCCAGGACTGGTTCCGGGTACCCAGGCCGATCGACACGTACCCCTCGTAGTCCCCGGTCACGGCCACGGCCATGACGTTGCGGAGGTTGCGGGTGCGGAACTTGTCCGGCCCGGGGTAGGTGCGGTTGCCGTTGTCGTCGTGCGCGCGGGCCGGGGTGGTGGTGACGGCGAGGAAGTGCTCGCCGGTGAGCCACACGATCTCCCCGGAACCGTCGGCACGCAGCTCGTCGGTCCACCGGTGGGTGACCTGGGGCGGCGGGCCGGTCATGTCCAGCACGATCCGGTCGAAACCGGTGTTGAGGCCGGTGCGGATGCTCGTCATGGTGGCGACACCCGGTTGGGCGCCGGCCGGCGCCGCGGCGACGACGGCGCCCGAAATCGCGAACAGAGTGGCGGCGCAGGCTGCGAGCAGGCGCCGTGGGGTGAGGGTCATCGGTGACCTCCTGCCGGGAGAGAGAGGGAATCCCAGCGCTGGTCCTCTCCAGACGCGCCGGCGGGCCGGAGGTTGCGTCGCTTTCGTCCCGTTCGTCAGCGGGTCCAGCGGACCTGCGACCACGGGATCTCCCGCGTTCCCCGGTGCAGGACCTTCGCCAGCCACGCCAGCAGCACCGGGCCGCGCTGGCTGGTCCGCTCGTACCCGAGCAACCGGCCCCGCCGCCGGGGCGTCACCAGCACCGCCACCGTCCGCTCCCGGCCGAGCGGGTCGAGCCGGGTGATCAGGTCGGTCACCTTCCCCAGCGGACGGCCCCGGACGTCGTAGACCCGCCGCCCCAGCAGCCGACTCGCCCGCACCACCTCATCCGCCATGACCGGACCCCGGGATCCGCGCGATCAGCTTGTCCCGCAACCACTTCTCCAGCGGCGGCACCTCCAGCACCTCGGCCCGCAGCGACAGGGTCACGTCGCTGCTGACCTGTTTGACGTGGTCGTAGGTGATCCGCAGCGGCTCGGCCCGCCCGCCCCCGAGCCGGGCGGCCAGCGTGCACAGCACCTTCCCGAGGAGGCCGCCGATCCGCTCCCCCAGCACGTGCTGCCCGACCAGCAGCGCGGTGATCCGGTAGGTGCCGTCGGGGTTGCGGGCCAGCTCGACGTCGTCGACCTTGCCGACGGGGTGGCCGTCGACGTCGACGATCTGGCGGTCCAGCAGGTGGAACTCGACGCGCAGCGGGTCCGGCCGTCCGAGGATCACGACTGCCCCATCCCGGTGATGATCATGAGCGGGATCGCGGCGGCCGCGGCGATCACGATGATGATCAGGAAGGTCACGCCGAGGAAGTTCTGCACCCGCCCGTTGGCGTGGTCGCCGAGGTAGTCCCGGTCGTTGGCGACGACCAGGATCGGCAGGTAGGTCAGCGGCAGCACCACCGCGCTGAACAGCAGCGACAACTCGGTGATCTGCACCGGGTCGATCGTGGTCAGCAGCGCGGCGGTGCCCAGCAGGACGCTGATCAGCATCACGGTGTGGAAGCGGGCCGCCTCACGCGGTTTCACCAGCTTGCCCCACTGCCAGCCGAAGTACTGCGCGATCGAGTACCCGGTGGACAGCCCGGTCTCCAGCGCGGCGCCGAAGGTGGCCGCGAAGAACCCGATCATCACCACGACCAGGCCCAGCTTGCCCAGCGGGAGCGCGACCGGCAGCGCGGTCTGGCTGAGCTGGTCGACCTGGACGCCGGCGGGGAAGAACACCGTCGCGGCGCAACCCATGATCGCCAGGCCGAGCAGCCCGCCGAGCGGGAAGCCGACGAAGGTGTTGCTGCGCTCGGTGGACAGGTCCTTCGTCGTCCACTTCTCCTCCACGCCACCGGAGGAGAAGAAGAACACCTCGTAGGGGGTGAGCGCCGAGGCGAACAGCGACACCGCGAGATAGCCCCAGGTGCCCCAGTTCTCCCCCTGCGGCGGGCCGGCGTGGGTGAGCTGCTGGGCGAAGGTGCCCCACGGCGGGTCGAGCGCGATCAACGCGACCACGAACACCACCAGCGCCAGCCCGAGCACACCGAAGACCTGTTCCATCACCGAGAACTTCACGCGCCACAGCACGATCCACACGGCGAACGCGGCCAGCGGCACCCACAGCACGTGCGGCAGGCCGCTGGCGAGCTGGATGGTGAGCGCGATGCCGCCGATCTCCGCGGTCAGGGTCAGCAGCGTGACCAGGTAGGACCCGGCGAGGTTGGTCATCGCGGCGCGCGGGCCGAGGCGCTCGCGGACCAGGTCGAACACCGCGCGGCCGCTGACCGCGGCGACCCGGCCGGCCATCTCGGCGAACACGCAGATGCCGAGGACGCCGACGACCACGATCCACGCCTGCCGCATGCCGAAGCGGGCGCCGGACTGGGCGTTGGCGACCAGGTCGCCGATGTCGACGAACCCGCCGATGGCGGTGAGGACGCCCAGGGTGACGGCGATGACCTTCTTCATCCGTGGCTCTCCACGAACGCGGTCAGCTCGTCGCTGACGCGCACCAGCTCGGCGTCGGCGTCGGCGATCCGTCCGGTGTCGCCCGCCTCCAGCGCTTCCTGGGCCTCGGTGGCGCGGGCGACGGCGTCCTGCAGGCGCGGGTGCAGCTCGTCGTAGAGCCGCTGGGTCTCGGGGCTGGTGGGCGGCTGGCTGTCGAGCTCGTCGAGCGCCTTGGTGGCGGTGGCGAGCGTGTCGTCCACGGCGGCGGTGGCGAACGTGGGGAACAGGCGGCCTTCGGTGTGGGCCACGATGATCTGGTGCAGGGTGCCGACGGCGGAGAGGCCCTCCTGCGCGCGGACCACCGCGCTGTCCGCAAAGCTCGCTGCTGAGCCGGAACAGGCGGTGAGCGTGACCGCGAGCGCGAGGCCCGCGAAGACCGTCCTCCGCATCAGGCCGGCGTACCCCAAGGTCAACTGGGCAAACGGGAGGGCCTCTCAGGTGTTTCACGGTCCGGCCGCAGGCGAATCTCAGGGATGAGGGGTTCACTGGACGGCGGAGGAGGGGCAGTCATGACCTACTACCCACCGCACTACGACCCCTGGGCGCCGCCACCACCGCCGCGCCGGAAGCGGGGGCTGGGCACGCTGCTGAGCGTGCTGGGCCTGGTGGTGCTGCTCGCGCTGGGTTTCGTGGCGTGGGACCTGGGCCGCGGGTCCCTGTCGCCGGGCAGCACCTCGTCGCCGCTGGAGCGCGGCCTGCGCGGGGAGCAGACCAGCAGCTCCACCCTGGACGTGGCCGGGGTCGCGGAGAAGGTCGAGCCCGGGCTGGTCGACGTCTACGCCACGCTGGGCTACTCCGGGCAGCAGGCGGCAGGCACCGGGATGGTGCTCACCGGGGACGGCCAGGTCCTGACGAACAACCACGTGGTCGCGGGCGCCACCAGCATCAAGGTGACCGACGTGGACACCGGACGCACCTACCGCGCCGAGGTCATGGGGTACAGCCGGTCACGGGACGTGGCGCTGCTGCGGCTGCGGAACGCCTCCGGGCTGGGCACCGTCACCACGGGCGACTCCTCGGCGGTGTCCGTGGGTGATCCGGTGGTCGGGCTCGGCAACGCGGGCGGCGACGGCGGCGAACCGAGCGTCTCACCCGGGAAGGTGACCGCGCTGAACCAGTCGATCACCGCGACGGACGAGTCGACGGGCAGCAGCGAGCAGCTGACCGGCCTCATCCAGGTGGACGCGAACATCCAGTCGGGCGATTCCGGCGGCGCGCTGGCCGATGCCGACGGCAAGGTGATCGGGATGAACACGGCGGCCTCGACCGGTTACCAGTTCGGGCAGAGCGGGCGCACCGCCGGGGTGAGCGGGTTCGCCATCCCGATCGACGACGCGCTGACGCTGGCCCGGCAGATCGCGGCCGGGCAGGGTTCCGACACCATCCACATCGGACCGTCGGCGTTCCTCGGGGTGTCGGTGAGCGACGCGGGCGGCTCGGGTGCGCTGGTGCGGCAGGTGGTCTCCGGCGGCCCGGCGGACAACGTGGGCCTGCGGGCCGGGGACGTCATCACCGGCCTGGACGGCCGCGCGGTGGGCTCGGCGACCGAGCTGACCGCGGTGATGGACACGCTGCACCCGGGCGACCACGTCACGGTCACCTGGCTGGACCAGGCCGGGCAGCAGCACGGCGCGACCGCCGCGCTGGTCGAGGGGCCGGTGGGTTAAGCACCGGGGCGGCGGGTAGCTGGTCGGGTATGACGCACACAGCTCCCCTTCCCGCAGAGCAGGCCGGACGGCCGCGGACCGCGATCGTGACCGGGTCCGACTCCGGCATCGGGCGCGCGATCGCCGTCGCGCTCGGTGGTGGCGGCGTGGACGTCGGCATCACCTGGCACCGTGACGAGGACGGCGCGAACGCGACCGCCGAGCAGGTGCGCGAGGCCGGGGCCCGCGCCGAGGTGCGGCGGCTCGACCTGGCCGACCTGCCCACCGCGGCCGCCGCGATCGACGAGCTGGCCGACGTGCTCGGCGGTGTCGACGTGCTGGTCAACTGCGCCGGCACGGGCACCGGTCAGCGGGTCATGGACATGGACTTCGACACCTGGCGGCACGTGCTCAGCGTCGACCTGGACGGCGCGTTCCTGTGCGCGCAGCGGGCGGCGCGGCGGATGATCGACGCCGGCACCGGCGGGCGGATCGTCAACATCACCAGCGTGCACGAGCACGCCCCGAAGGTCGGCGCGGCGCCCTACTGCGCGGCGAAGGCCGGGATGGGCATGCTGACCAAGGTGCTGGCGCTGGAGCTGGCCGAGCACGGGATCACGGTGAACTCGGTGGCGCCGGGCGAGATCTCCACGCCGATGACCGGCCAGACCGACGTGAACCCGCACGACCAGGAGCGCCCCGGGGTGCCGCTGGGGCGGACCGGGCACGCGGAGGAGGTCGCCGCCGTGGTGGCGTTCCTGACCACCCCCGCGGCCGGCTACGTGACCGGCTCGTCGTACGTGGTGGACGGCGGGATGCTGCTGATGGGCCCGCAGGGCGCCTCCGGCCTCGGCGACAACAGCTGGCGCAAGATCTGACGCCCGCGAGTCCCACACTCAGGCCGGCGAGTCCCGCATTCAGGCCCGCGAGTCCCGCATTCAGGCCCGCGAGTCCCGCATTCAGGCCCGCGAGTCCCGCATTCAGGCCCGCGAGTTCCGCATTCGGTGGCCCCGCCCGGGCCGCCGCGTTCAGGGCCCCGGCCACGAACGTGGATCTCGCGCGCACGAACGTGGGACTCGCGCGCGGGAGCGTGGGACTCGCGCGTCAGGTCAGTTCGGTCAGCAGCGCTTCGATGCGGCGTGCCAGCCACAGGTCCGGCTCGGTCACCCGTCCGGGGAAACCCGTGGTGACCGTGAACGTCAGCTCGCCGCGGCGGCGCTCGAACTGGGCGTGGTCGGCCAGCTCCGCGGCGTCCCGCTGCACGCGGCCGATCAGCGTGCCGTGCGCCTGCTCCGGCAGCCGCACGGTGCGCGACAGGCGGCCGGCGTTGCCGCGCCAGTTCGCGAGCCCGCCCAGGGCACGGGCGATTTCGGTGTCCGACAGCGCCTGCGGCATGGCCTGCTCCTTCCGATGCGCTTCCCGGGCGGGTACCCGGGGCCCCGCCCGCAAACCGCAAGATTGGAGAAGACGCGGCGCCCCGCCGCTCCCTACGGTCTAACCACACACGTGGGAAGGAGCGGCGATGAGCGGGGTTCGCGTGCTGGTCGGCACACGCAAGGGTGCGTTCGTCCTGACATCCGACGAACGGCGCGCCGACTGGGAGGTCAGCGGACCGCACTTCCCGGGCTGGGAGATCTACCACGTCAAGGGCTCCCCCGCCGACCCGGACCGGATCTTCGCCGCGCAGTCCACCAGCTGGTTCGGCCAGCTGATCCAGCGCTCCGACGACGGCGGGAAGACGTGGCGGCCGGTGGGCAACGAGTTCGCCTACGAGGGCGTCCCGGGCACCCACCAGTGGTACGACGGCACCCCGCACCCGTGGGAGTTCGCGCGCGTGTGGCACCTCGAACCGTCGCTGACCGATCCGGACCTGATCTACGCCGGGGTCGAGGACGCGGCGCTGTTCCGCTCGAACGACGCGGGCGCGACCTGGCAGGAGCTGCCGGGCCTGCGCGGGCACGGCTCCGGCCCGAACTGGCAGCCGGGCGCGGGCGGGCTGTGCCTGCACACGATCATCCAGGACCCGCGTGACGCCAACCGCCTGGTCATCGCCATCTCCGCGGCCGGGGCGTTCCGCACCGAGGACGGCGGCAAGACCTGGCAGGCGATCAACCACGGCCTGCAGTCGGGCCAGATCCCCGATCCGGACGCCGAGGTCGGGCACTGCGTGCACCACATCGCGCGCCACCCGCAGCGCCCGGACGTGCTGTTCATGCAGAAGCACTGGGACGTGATGCGCAGCGACGACGGCGGCGACAACTGGTACGAGATCAGCGGGGACCTGCCGACGGACTTCGGGTTCGTCATCGACGTGCACGCCCACGAGCCGGACACGGTGTACGTGGTGCCGATCAAGAGCGACGAGCACCACTTCCCGCCGGACGGGCGGCTGCGCGTGTACCGCAGCCGCGGCGGCGGCAACGAGTGGGAGCCGCTGACCGCGGGGCTGCCGCAGGAGAACTGCTACGTGAACGTGCTGCGCGACGCGATGGCCGTGGATTCGCTGGAGTCGTGCGGGATCTACTTCGGCACGACCGGCGGCCAGGTCTACGCGTCGGCCGACTCCGGGGACACCTGGGCGCCGATCGTGCGTGACCTGCCCGCGGTCCTCTCGGTGGAGGTCCAGACGCTGCCATGATCCGCGTTCACCTGCCCGCGCACCTGCGCACGATCGCCCACATCGACGGCGAGGTCGAGCTCGACCTGGACGGCACCGTCACCCAGCGCGCGGTGCTGGACGCGCTCGAGGAGCGGTACCCGATGCTGCGCGGCACGATCCGCGAGCACGGCACCGGCAAGCGGCGGGCGTTCGTCCGGTTCTTCGCCTGCGAGCAGGACCTGTCGCACGAGGAGCCGGACGCCCCGCTGCCCGCACCGGTGGTCGCGGGAACCGAACCGTTCCTGGTGATGGGCGCGATGGCCGGGGGTTGATTTCTAGGTGGCTGGGGCACACACCCGGCCACCGGGGCCCTCGCCGCGCGGGCGGAGCCTCCTCCGGAGGAGGCAACGCGCGCCGCCACGGGCCACCGCCACCGGCCGCAGGCCGAACCTCCCTCCTGAGGTCGCGACACCCGGCCTCCGCCTGCCATCGCCGTCGAGTGCCGCGGCCGCTCGCCCTCGCTCCCGAGGCGAACGCGCCCCGGAATCAGCGCCGCATCCTCCCCAGCAAACCGCCCGGATCTCCTTCCTGAGGAGGAGACGCCCGGCGCCGGGGGTCGATTACTGTCGTCGTGTGGTACTGGCGTGGGTGGGGCGGGCGGTGGGTGACCGGTTCGGGCCCGCGCGCCTGGTGCCGCTGGTGGTCGGCCCGGGGTATCTGCTGCTGGTGCAGGGGCCCGAGCCGACGGCCGCGGACTGGGCGGTCGTGTTCGCCGCGGCGGGGGTGTTCCTCGCGGGCGGGGTGTGGCCGCTGGCGGTCACCGTCGCGGAGGCGCTGCTCATCCTGGCCGCGCACCAGTGGGCGGACGCGACCCCGGTCGCGGTGAAGGTGCTGGCCGGCGTGGCGCTGTTCGAGCTGGCCATCCGCCGCCCGATGCGCACCGCGCTGCTCGGCGCGGGCGCGGTCACCGCCGTGTACTTCGTGCTCGGCACCTACGACCACGTGCTCACCGGCGTGCTCGCCGTCGGCTACCGCGTGCTCACCGTCGTCGGCGGGCCGCTGCTGCTCGGCGCCTACCTGCGGGCCGGGGTGCGCGCGGTGGCGCAGGCGAGCGCGCGGGCCACCGAGGCCGAAGCGCGCCGCGAACTGGCCGCGCGCGGCGCCCGGCTGACCGAGCGCACCGAGATCGCTCGCGAACTGCACGACCTGGTCGCCCACCACGTCGCGTCGATGGCGCTGCGGGTGGGGGTGGCGCGGGCCGTGGTGCCGGACCTGGACCCGCGGGTCGGCGAGGTGCTCGACGACGTGCACGCCTCGGCCACCCGGACGCTGTCCGACCTGCGGGAGCTGGTGTCCGCGCTGCGCGATCCGGCGAGCGTGCGCGACCACGGGGTGCTCATCGAGACGGCGTCGCTGCCGGCCGCGGTCGAGTCGGTGATCGAGCGCAGCAGGCGGGCCGGGCTGGCGATCGACTGCCGCGTCGACCCGGGCATCGCGGCGCTGGACTCGCTGCGCGGCCTGGCGGTGCTGCGGCTGGTGCAGGAGAGCCTGACGAACGTGGCCAAGCACGCCGGGCCGGGCGCGCGGGCGTGCGTGCGGGTGGACTCGGGCGGCGGGCAGGTGCTGGTCGAGGTCACCGACACCGGCGGCACGCGGGACGGCGGTGGTGAGCCCGGCTTCGGCCTGGTCGGCCTGCGGGAGCGCGTCGACCTGGTCGGCGGTTCCCTGGAGGCCGGCCCGCACGGCGACGGCTGGCGGGTGCGGGCGTCGATCCCGGCGGAGACGTCCGCCCAGGCATCCCCGGAGGGCCCGTGATCCGCACCCTGCTCGTCGACGACCAGCAGCTCGTCCGCGCCGGTCTGCGCATGCTGTGCGAGTCCACTCCCGACATCGAGGTCGTCGGGGAGGCGCCGCACGGCGGTGAGGCGGTGCGGCTGGCCGGCCGGGTGAAGCCCGACGTGGTGCTGATGGACCTGCGGATGCCGGGCGTGGACGGGATCGCCGCGACGAAGACGATCCTCGGCGAGCGGCCGGCGACGCGGATCGTGGTGCTGACGACCTTCGACGACGACGAGCACCTGTACCCGGCGCTGGCGGCGGGCGCGTGCGGGTTCCTCGCGAAGGACGCCACGCCCGCCGAGCTGCTCGACGGGATCCGCCGGGCGGCGGCGGGCGGCAGCCCGTTCAGCGACGACGTCCTGCGGCGGCTGGTCGGGCAGGCGGTGCGGTCCCGGGCGCCGCGCCCGGAACTGCCGCTGACCCCGCGCGAACGGGAAGTCCTGGGGCTGGTCGGGATGGGACTGTCCAATGCGGACATCGCGGCGCGGATGCACGTCGGGGTCACGACGGTCAAGACGCACGTCGCGAACCTGATGGACAAGACCGGCAGCCCGAGCCGCGTGCACCTGGCGATCCTGGCGGTGCGCCACGACCTGACACCGGACACCGGGAAACGATGACCCCAGCCGACGGGGCACGCCGGAGCCCGGCCACAAAAAACGCCCCAGCCGGAAGACGCCACTGGCCGGGGTGCCCAACAGCCGCAACCCCGGCACCGGGAAACGGTGACCCCCGGCCGGAGCTGGGGGTCACCGTCAGGGAGAGAGGCGGCCGGCGTCAGTCGTCGTAGCCCTCGTCCTCGTCCTCTTCATCGTCCCAGTCGTGGCCGTGGTGGTCGTGCCCCGCGACCGCGTGGGTCTCACTCGCGTGCGCACCATTCGGGCCCGCCCAGAAGCAGCCATCGGCGTACCAGGCGTGGTGGCCGTTGGTGCCGGCGACGGTGTACTCGCCGCCCGCGCCGTCCGGGCCGGCCGACAGACTGGAGTCGTGGTAGGCGGCGTAGCCGTGGTGGCCGTGGCCCCAGCCGTCGTGGTCGTAGCCGTCATCGTGGCCCGCGACCGCGCCGGTGTTGCTGATCGCGGCGCCGTGCGCCCCGGCGGACGCGCTGGACTCACCGTAGGCCCCGTAGCTGTCAGCCGACGCGATGCCCGCGGCACCGAACGACAGCGGGATGGCCAGCAGGCTGGCGATCGCGAAGCGACGAACGTTCATTGTTCTGAATTCCCTTCGTATCAACGGATTCCGGACCGGAACCTGACCGGCTCCGCGGACCGGGTGCCCGGGACCGCCGGGGCAAATCCGGCAGGTAGATGTGACGCAGGACACGTTGCGATCACGGCGTGTCGGCGCGACAGCCGAACTCCCGCTGGTCGGCCCCGCGAAACCGATCCGTCACGGCGGGCGCGGTGAAATTCGTTGTGGCGCAGGGCATCCATCGTTGGTGCGTCACTCACGGGTGTGGACTGGACCAGGTTCCGGAGGTTGACAACACCTCCCCGGCCGCCGATGCTCATCGCAGTAACTGTTACTTCGGGTAATGGCTTCAGGGAGGAGGCGGCGTGGTCCGGCGAGTGGTGTCCCGGGACGGCACCCGGATCGCGGTCGCGGAGGCCGGCGATCCGGCGGCGCCGACAGTGGTGTGCGTGCACGGCTACCCCGACGACCGTTCCGTGTGGGACGGCGTGGTGGCCCGGCTCGAACCGCGGTTCCACGTGGTCACCTACGACGTCCGGGGCGCGGGCGAGTCGGATCGCCCGTCGCGGCGCGCGGCCTACGCGCTCGACCGGCTGGCCGAGGACCTGGCCGCCGTGCTCGACGAGGTCAGCCCGGACCGCCCGGCGCACCTCGTCGCGCACGACTGGGGGTCGATCCAAAGCTGGCACGCGGTGACCGGGGAGCGGCTGCGCGGGCGGATCGCGTCGTTCACCTCGATCTCCGGGCCCTCGCTGGACCACGTCGGGCACTGGGTCCGCGCCCGGTTGCGGCGGCCGTCGGGGTGGGGGCCCGCGCTGCGGCAGCTGGTGCACTCGGCCTACATCGTGTTCTTCCGGATCCCGCTGGTTCCCGAGCTGAGCTGGCGGTCCGGGGTGGGCCGCTGGGTGTTGCGGCGGCTTTCGGGCAGTGCGGCGGGCCGTCCGGCGGTGGCGGACGCCGTGCACGGGCTGGAGCTGTACCGGGCCAACGTCGGCGTCCGGTTGTCGCGCCCGCGGCCGCGGCCCGCCGAGGTGCCGGTGCAGGTGCTCGCGCCGCTGGGTGATCCGTACGTGACGCCCGCGCTGCAGACCGACGTGGCGCGGTGGGCGCCGCGGCTGTGGGTGCGGCGGTTGCCCGGCGGGCACTGGATCCCGCGGGAGCGGCCGGACGTGATCGCGCGGTGCGCGGCCGAGCTGGTCGAGTTCGCCGAGGGCGCGCCGGAGAGCCGGTCGCTGCGGCGGGCGCGGTCCGCCGGATTCGAGGGGTATTCGGTGCTGGTCACCGGGGCGAGCCGCTTCGCCGGGGCCGTCTCGGCGGCGTTCGCGGCCGCCGGGGCGGAGGTGCGCCGCGACGGGGCCGAGGTGCCCGACGTGGTCGTCGACAGCCAGGGGTCCGCCGCCGAGTACGCGCGGCGGATGGCTGAGCGGGGCGAGGGCGGCTGCCTGGTGCTGCACGACCCCGCCGAGGCCGCCCGCCTGCGGAAGAAGTTCCCGGGGCTGGGAGTGGTCCTGGCCGGGGACGGCTCACCCGAGCGGGCCGCCCAGCGGGTCCTCCGCGCGGTGGCGCGGAACCGCCACGCGGGAGTCTGACGGGCGCCCGGGCCGGAACCCGGGCGCCCCCGAACAAGGCCGCCGGGGCGGAGGTGCGCCGCGACGGGGCCGAGGTGCCCGACGTGGCCGTCGACAGCCAGGGGTCCGCCGCCGAGTACGCCCGGCGGATGGCTGACCGGGGCGAGGGCGGCTGCCTGGTGCTGCACGACCCCGCCGAGGCCGCCCGCCTGCGGAAGAAGTTCCCGGGGCTGGGAGTGGTCCTGGCCGGGGACGGCTCCCCGGACCGGGCCGCCCGGCGGGTCCTCCGCGCGGTGGCGCGGAACCGCCACGCGGGAGTCTGACGGGCGCCCGGGCCGGAACCCGGGCGCCCCTCGCGCCGGCCCCAACGGCCAGTAGTCCGGGGCACATCAGGGCCTGGCGAGCGGGCCGCTGCCCCGCGAGGCAGCGGCCCGTCGCCGTCAGCTCCGCGCCAGTCCGCGCTCCACGGCGGCGATGATCTGCGGCCGCAGCTCCTCCGGGCGGATGATGGCGTCCACCGAGCCCACCCGCTGCGCCCGCTGGATCGAGTGCACCCCGTCGAACTCGGCGGCCACCTCGCCCAGCTTCTCGGCCCGCACCGACGCCCGGACGTCCGCCAGCTGGGTCACCAGCGCGGCCCGCGAGGCGCTGTCCGCCGCCGCGATCCGCGCCACCAGCTCCGTCACCCGCGGGTCGTTCGCCGTGCGGGCGTTGACCTCCTGCGCGAACACCACCGCCGCCGCGGGGGCGCCGCCCAGCACCGAGGCGTACGAACCGTCCACGGCCAGCACCGTCATGTTCGGGTTCAGCGTCTTCGAGAACACCACGAACGCCCCACCGTGGTAGCGGGAGATCACGCAGAACACGATCGGCCCGCGGAAGTTCACGATCGCCCGCCCGATCTCCGCGCCGTACTCCAGCTGGAGCTTGCGCATCGACTCCGGGGAACCGTCGAAACCGGACAGGTTCGCCAGCACCACCAGCGGCCGGTTCCCGCTCGCCGCGTTGATCGCGCGCGCCGCCTTCTTCGACGAGCGCGGGAACAACGTGCCGGCGGTGTAGGTGTCCGGTCCGTCGGTGGGCGGGAACCCGCGCCGCGGCACCGACCGCGACTCGATGCCCAGCAGGCACACCGGATAGCCGCCGAGGTGCACGTCCTGCACCACCGCGGTCTCCGCGTCCGCCATGCCGGCCCAGCGTTCCAGGATCGCGTGGTCCTGGTCGGCCAGGGCGCGCATCACGGTGCGGATGTCGAACGGCTTCTTGCGGTCCGGGTTGGTCTCCCGCGAGAAGATCTGGCCCACCGTGGTGAAGTCGGACCCGACGATCGCGTGCGGGTAGTCGGAGATGTCCCGGTCCACCGGGTCGGTGGTGACCGCCCGGCGCGGGCCGGTCTCCCCCGGCAGCACGTACGTGTGGTCGTAGTGGGACATCAGCACGCCGTGCGCGGCGCCGAGGTTCGGCGCCCAGTACTGCGCCTGCCCGTTCGGGCCCATCACCCGGTCGTAGCCGCCGATGCCGAAGTTGTCCTCGGCCGACACGCCCCCGGAGAAGTCCAGCGACTGCTTGCCGGTGAGCACCATCGCCGAGTCCGGCGTCATCACCAGGACACCCTTGGTGTGCATGAGCATCGTGGCCTCGGCGTTCCAGTACGGCTGGGCGCCCACGTTGATGCCGGCCACCACGATGTTGATCTCGCCACCGTCCTGGGTGAACTGGACGATCCGGCGCAGGGCCGCGGCGATCCAGTCCATGTTCTCGGTGCCGGAGTCCATCGCGATCCGCGCCCCGGCCGACAGCGCGTACCACTCGACCGGAACGCCCAGCCGGTCCGCCAGGTCCAGCGCCGCGATGACCCGCGCGCACTCCGGTTCGGACAGCGCGCCGAGCGCCTTCGTCGGGTCGCCGAGCAGCACCACGCGGGTCACGCCCTCCGGGTACCGCTCGGTCGGCGTGGTCGCCACCCCGGCCACGATCCCGGCCTTGTTGAGCCCCTTCTCGCGCTCGACCGGCACCAGCGCGCCGGAGTCGTCGAGGTCGTACTCGGTGAACGAGCCGCCCTCGCCGGCCAGCATGCCGGTCAGCTCGTACGGGTAGACCGTGCCGCGGCGCCGCGCCCGCAGCACCTTCTGGCCGTAGTCGTCCAGCGGCTGGATCAGCTCGGTCGGCGGATCGGTGATGGTCAGCCGCACCCCGGTGGCGACGTCGTAGGTCACCCGCACCGCGATCGGCCGCAGCTCACCGGTCTCCTTGTCCCGCTGGCGGCCGAGGAACAGCACCTCCTCGACACCGGCGACCGCGGTCGACGGCACCACCCGCTGCGCGACCGTGTTCAGGTCGTCGGCCGTGAGGTCGCTCGGCGGCCACACGTAGAGGAAGATCCGGTTGGTGTCGAGCCGCTTCTTGGCCGGGCGCTGGGCCTGCACCTTGCGGATCGCGTCCAGGCACGCGCCGAGCGCGCCCTCGACGGCGGGCAGGGCGAGGATGCGGCCCTCGTCGTCGCGCAGCGGGGTCAGGTCGCGGACCTGCGCCATCGCGACGAGCCGCTCGTCGGACGGGTTCTTCGGCGCGACGCAGCGCAGCAGGTAGACGTCCTCGTCGGCCGACGGCAGCCGGGTGAGGTCGAAGTTCTGCAGGCGCCGCAGCTGCAGCCGCTGCCCGATCAGCGGGTGCAGGCCGCGGATCAGCCGCTCCTCGGTCAGGCCCGCCGACGACGGCCGGAACGTGAAGTGGTGGTGCATCGCCGAGCCGCTGCGCCCGGCGACCGTGGTGGTGATGCGGCGCAGGTCGGCCGGCAGCGCGACCCGGGACAGCACCTCGCGCAGCTCGGCGGCCATGAGGTCGGCCTCGGCCGGCTGGCCGGTCCAGGTCAGGTAGACGTCGGCGACCAACGCGCCCGGCTCGGCCTTCGCCGCGACCTCGGCGACCGTGCGCACCGCGTCGGCCAGGCCGGTGAAGTCGGCGACGGTGGCGATGAGCCGCTGCCGCTGGCCGTCCAGGTCGTACCCGGCGGTGACGAACGCGTGCCCGCCCGCGGTGCCGGTCTCCACGCCCTCCAGGCCGTGCTCGCGGTAGTAGCGGCGGCTCAGCACCTCCAGCAGCGGGCCCGGGTCCAGGCCGGGCCGCCCGATGCGCTGGCCGACCAGCCGCACCAGCGGTTCGGGGCTGGCGACCATCTCGGCGATGCGCTGCTCGCGGTCGGGCGCCTCCGGGTTGGCGTCCAGGTAGCCGAGGTGCCGGCGCACCTTCGTGTAGACCTCGGCGCGGGTGCGGCGCAGCAGCGGCTGGGCGAACCAGCGGAACACCACGCTGCGGGCGAGGTCGCCGACCACCGGGAACCGCAGCTGCGTGGCGCGGATCAGGTGCTCCAGCGCCTGGCCGACGGTCTGCCGCGAGCCGTTGTCCGGCGGGGCCTCGGTGAGCCACTGCTGCAGCAGCGCGGTGATCACCGCGACGTCGGAGGCGGCGCGCTGCTGGGCGAGGAAGATGCGGAAGACCGCTTCCTCCAGCTCGGGCGTGCGGTCCAGCCCCTCGACCCCGTAGTGGCTCAGCACGCGGGTCAGCCGGCCCTGGAAGGTCTCCGACAGCCCGGCGCGCTCGGCGTCCAGGCTCTGCAGGTAGGTGTGGAAGTGCTCGCGCGGGCTGTGCACCCGCGTCTCGGCCTTGGTCTCCTCGCCGTCGGGCTTGTTGCGGGACAGCTCGGACAGGTCGGCGAAGATCTCCAGCAGCCCGGCCTCGGCGGCCAGGCCCCGGTACCGCAGCTCGGACCGCGCGGCGAGGTACCCGGCCAGGGTGCGGCCGCCGTCGCGCGGGTCGACGTCGAACCCGAGCAGCATGCTGCGCAGGTCGTTCATCCCGCGCTCGGCGCGCTGCATCGCGGTCAGACCGTCCGGCTCGGACGGCAGGTCCAGGTCCACCCCGGCGGTTTCCGGCGCGGCGTCGGCGTCCTCGGCCAGCGGTTCCAGGCGCAGCAGGGCGGCGCCGGTCTCGACCTGGCTGCCGACGGAGACCATCGACTCCTTGAGCAGCGCCTTGAACGGCGCGCGCAGGACGGTCTCCATCTTCATGGACTCCAGCACCAGCACCGGGGCGCCGGCCTCGACCTCGTCGCCGACGGCGCGCGGCGTGGCGACCACCAGGGCCGGGGCGGGCGAGCGGACCACGCCGCCCTCGTCGCGGCTGATCCGGTGCGTCACGCCGTCGACCTCGACCAGGTGGATCGGCCCGTGCGTGCCGGTCACCAGCCGGAAGCGGCGGCCGTTGACGTGGATCTGGCCGGTGTGCTCGTCGTACCGCTCCAGCTCGGCGTCGACGGTCTCCACGTCGTCGCCGGTGACGAACCCGATGCGGTAGCGGCCGGGACCGGTCTCGGCGACGGTCAGCCGGTAGGTCGCGCCACGCAGCTTGAGGTCGATCGGGCGGCCCACCTCGTGCTGCACCTGCGGGCGCCCGCCGTGCGCGGTGGACAGCAGGCGCTGCAGCTCCACCTGCTTCTCGTCCTGGTAGGCCTCGATCGCGGCGGCGGCCAGCGCGATGCCGGAGTGGGCGTGCGAGACCAGGCGGCCCTGGGCGCGGACCCGGTCGATCCAGCCGGTGTCGGCGCTGGCGTCGATCACCTCGGGCTGGTCGAGCAGGTCGAGGACGAAGCTCTTGTTGGTGGTGCCGCCCTCGATGAGCACGGTGGTCTCGCGCATCGCGCGGCGCAGCCGGGACAGCGCCTCATCGCGGTCGCGGCCGTAGGCGATGATCTTGGCGATCATCGAGTCGAAGTCGGCGGGGATGGTGTCGCCCTCGCTGACGCCGGTGTCGACCCGGATGCCGGGGCCGGCCGGGAGGTCGAGCAGCGCGATGCGGCCCGGGGCGGGCGCGAAGTCGGGGTCGGGGTCCTCGGCGTTGAGCCGGGCCTCGATGGCGTGGCCCAGCTCGGCGGGCGGGGTGCCCTCGAGCTTGCCGCCGGAGGCGACGTGCAGCTGGGCCTTGACCAGGTCCATGCCGGTGGTGGCCTCGGTGATGGGGTGCTCGACCTGCAGGCGGGTGTTGACCTCGAGGAAGGCGAACAGCTTCTCCACCGGGTGGTACAGGAACTCGACGGTGGCGGCGCCGCGGTAGCCGACCGCGACGGCCAGCCGCTCGGCGGAGGCCTTCAGCTCGGCCACCTGGTCCGGCGCGAGCAGCGGCGAGGAGGACTCCTCGATGATCTTCTGGTTGCGGCGCTGCACGGAGCAGTCGCGCACGCCCAGCGCCCACGCGGTGCCCTGGCCGTCGGCGATGACCTGGACCTCGACGTGCCGGGCGCCGGTGACCAGGCGCTCCAGGAACACCACGCCGCTGCCGAAGGCGCGCGCGGCCTCCTGGCTGGTGCGCTCGTAGGCATCGCGCAGCTCGTCGGCGTTGTTGATCACCCGGATGCCGCGGCCGCCGCCGCCCGCGGTGGCCTTGAGCATCAGCGGGTAGCCGATCCGCTCGGCCGAGCGCAGGGCGGCGTCCAGTTCCTGCAACGCCACGCGGCTCCACGGCGCGACCGGTACGCCGACCTCTTCGGCGATCAGCTTGGCGCCGATCTTGTCCCCCAGTTTGCGCATGGCGTCCGGGTTCGGGCCGATGAAGGTGACGCCGATCTTCTCGCAGAGTTCGGCGAAGGCCGGGTCCTCGGCGACGAAGCCCCAGCCGACCCACGCGGCGTCGGCCTTCGTCTCGATCAGGGCGCGTTCGAGGACGGCGAGGTCGAGGTAGGGGCGGTTGGCCGCGGGCCCCAGGTTGTAGGCGATGTCGGCTTCCCGCACGAACGTGGCGTTGCGGTCCGCGTCGGTGTAGAGGGCCACCGTCTCGATGCGTGGCCCGCCCTCCGCGTTGAGCTCACCGACGGCGTGGATGAGCCGCATCGCGGCTTCTCCCCGGTTGACGATCGCGACACGACTGAACACCGAATCGAGCCTCACAGGTTGTGGTGGTTGGACGGCGCGGCCTCCCCTGGCCGCTGGTCCAGCATCGCGCGTACCCATCGGTAGTGTGATCGTCGCACCCGCACCGTGCCGTGGGCGGATTTTTGTCGGAACCCTCCAAAGCAGCGCGCTGACCCGGGACAATGCCGGCGGCTCGCGCGCACGCGGGACCGCGCGGATCGTGAGAGCCTGATCACTCGCCCTTGTAGAGGACGGCCAACAGCCGGTGGGGCCGTCAGCGACGGACCGGGAAGCGCATCGCCGACGGGACACCCCGCACCCGGCGGGGCGCCCCCGGCACCGCGTCACGGGCCGGTGGATCCAGGCCGCCGACGGGGCACCCCGCCCGGCGAGGTGCCCCGGCACCGGCTCACGGCCGGTAGAGCCAGTCCGTCCAGCGGTAGCCGTCCAGACGGCGTTCACTCACGTACTCGTTGCGCAACAGCCGCACAAAGCCATCACACGCAAGCCACCAACGGGACACCCCGCACCCGGCGGGGCGTCCCGGCACCGGCTCACGGCTGGTAGAGCCAGTCGGTCCAGCGGTAGTCGTCCAGGCGGCGTTCGCTCAGGTACTGGTTGCGCAGCAGCCGGGCGAGGCCGTCGCAGTGCCACAGCTCGCCCCACACCCGGGCGCTCGACTGCACCCGCGCCGTCCGCGCCGTGCGGGCCTGTTCGTAGGCCGCGAGCGCGGACGGCCAGTCCAGCGCCGCCGCGGCCTGCTGCTTCGCGACCTCCCCGGCGAGGCTGTGCGCGTCCTCCAGGGCCTGGCACGCCCCCTGCGCGAGGTACTGCAACATCGGGTGCGCCGCGTCGCCGGTCAGGGCCAGCCGCCCGTCGACCCAGCGGTCCACCGGCAGCCGGTCGTACATCGGCCACCGCCGGTCCCGCCACAGCCACGCCAGGCCACGCCGCACCGCGTCGCACGTGCCCTCGAACGCCGTGTCCAGCTCCTCCGGGCCGCCCCACTCCGCCTCGCCGCGCGCGTACGCGGGCGAGGCGAACACCGCGACCGTGTTGAGCAGTTCCCCGCCCCGCAGCGGGTACTGCACGAGGTGACACCGTGGTCCGAAGTGGACGACCACGTCGGTGAGCACGTCGGAGTCCAGCCCGGTCACCTCGGCCACCGGGCGGGTGCCGCGGTAGGCGACGTAACCCGAGCACACCGGCTGGTCGCCGGACAGCCGCGGCCGCAGCGACGACCACAACCCGTCGGCCGCCAGCGCCGCGCCCGCCGCGAACTCCCGCTCCCCCGCCCGCACGCGCACGCCCTCGGACAGCACCTCGACGTCGTCCACCTTGTGGTCGGCCAGCAGCTCGACCCCGGCGCGGGCGCACGCGTCGTGCAGGATCGTCAGCAGGTCGCTGCGGTGGATCACCACGTACGGCGCGCCGTAGCGCTCGACGAACCCCGGACCGAGGTCCATCGAGGTCAGCTCGGCGCCGTCGAGCGCGTCCTTGAGCACGAGCCGCCGCGGCAGCACCCCGCGCGCGACGACCTCGTCGAGCAGGCCCCACTCGCGCAGGATCCGGGTGGCGTTGGGCGCCAGCTGCAGCCCGGCGCCCACCTCGGCGAACGCGGGCGCGCGCTCCAGCACGCGGACGCGCTGCCCGGCCGCGGCGAGGGCGAGGGCGTTGGCCAGCCCGCCGATCCCGCCGCCCACCACCACGACATCGGTGTCGGTCATGTCCTCTCCTCCTACAACCACGGGCCGAGTTCGGGGGCCTGGCCGGTGCGTCCGGTGAGCCAGCGCGCGAGCGCGGGCCCGTGCCCCTGCGCGATCCGGCGCTTGAGCGCGTCGCCGATCAGGGCCTCGACCAGGTCCGCGGGCAGATCGCCGAACCCCACGCCGCGGTCGAGATCGGCCGCGTGCACGGCGACCTCGCGGGTGCGCATCCAGACGATCTCGGTGGCCGGCACGGTCCGGCCCTGCGCGGTGACCACCTGGCTGGCCCACGCCGCATCCGGGAGTCCGTCCAGGTCCGCGGCCAGCGCGTCCGCCGATTCCCGCACCAGGCGGCGCAGTTCGGCCACGGGCAGCCGCGCGCCCGTCTCGATCTCGGCGTTGCGCTGCTCGGTGCTCGCGTACATGCGTGATTCGACCCCGGTGCGGGCCCAGCTGACCAGGCGCCGCAGCGCTTCGGCGTTGTAGTGCAGGTGCGCGACGAGGTGGCGGCGGGTCCAGCCGGGCAGCAGCGTCGGCGCGTCGAACTCCGCGTCGGACAGCTCGCCGATCACCCCGAGGACCAGCCGGGTGCCCTCGTCCATCCAGTCACGCGTGCTCATCACGCGCCACGTTCTCCAGCCGGCCCAGGCCGCTGATCTCGGTGACCAGCCGGGCGCCGCCGGACAGGTAGCGCGGCGGCTTGCGGGCGTGGCCCACTCCGCCGGGCGTGCCGGTGGCGATCACGTCGCCGGGCCGCAGCGTCAGGATCGTGGACGCGTACCGGACCAGGTCGACCGGGCCGAACACCAGGTCGCCGGTGTTCGCCTTCTGCACCTGCTCGCCGTCGACCGAGCAGCTCAGGTCCAGGGCGGGTGTGGTGCCGCCGGGCAGCTCGTCCGGGGTCACCAGGTACGGGCCGAACGGGGTGGTTCCCTCGAACGTCTTGCCCTGCAACCACATCGGCGACCGGTACTGCCAGTCGCGGGTGGTGACGTCGTTGAGGACGCTGAACCCGGCGATCGCGGCGGCCGCCTCGGTCTCGCTCGCGCGGCGCACGGTCGCGCCGATGACCAGCGCCAGCTCGGCCTCCCAGTCCACGGCGTCCGATTCGGGCGGCAGCGCGATCGGGTCGGCCGGGCCGACGAGCGCCTCCGGGTACTTGGCGAACAGCGTCGGGTACCGCGGCAGCTCGCGGCCCATCTCCAGGATGTGGTTGCGGTAGTTCAGGCCGACGCACAGGATCTTGCCCGGCCGCGGCACGACCGGGGCGAGGCCGGCACCCGCCAGCGGCCGCTCCGGCGTGACCGCTCCGGCCTGGGCGCGCCAGTCCTCCTGGGCGAGGAAGGCGCCGACATCCGGCGCGCCGAGTTCGGCGTACCGCTCGCCCTCGACGCGGATCGCGCGGGTGCCCTCGGCGGTGCGCAGGGTCGCGAGTTTCACTGCTGTCCTCCCACCCGCACGCGGTCGGCGTGCAGTCGCTCGAAGATCGGGGTGTCGCTGAACCGGAACAGGTCCAGCTGCGTGTCGGCGGCCAGGGTCACCTCGGCCCAGGACGGCACGACGAACAGGTCACCGTGGTCGACGGTCCACTCCTGATCGGCGACGCGGACCGTGCCGGAGCCGTCGAACACCTGCCACACGGCGGAGCCGACCTCCTGCCGCGGCGCGGTTTCCGCGCCGGGACGCAGCCGGTGGAACTCGGCGCGGATGGTCGGCATGACGTCGCCGCCGGTGGTCGGGTTGGTGAAGCGGATCGCGGCGTGACCCGGCTCGACCACGCCCGGGTAGCCCTCGTCCTCCAGGGCGAGCTGGTCGGTCATCGCGGCGTCGGTGTGCTCCCACCGGTAGGCGGCGATCGGCGAGTGCACCGCGGGCGCGGTCTGCGACACCGGGCGCAGGCCGGGGTGGGCCCACAGCCGCTCGGCGCGGGAGCGCTCCGGGGTGTCGGTGCTGGACACCCGCTCCGGGCCGAACTCGAAGAACGCCGAGCCGGTGTAGTGCACGAACGGGATGTCCAGGCCGTCGATCCAGGCCATCGGCTCGCTGGAGGTGTTGTGGTGGCCGTGGAAGTGCCAGCCGGGGGTGAGCAGGAAGTCGCCGCGGCGCATGGCGACCGGGTCGCCGTCGACGACCGTCCACACGCCTTCGCCCTCGACGACGAACCGGAACGCGTTCTGCGTGTGCCGGTGCTCGGGCGCGTTCTCGCCCGGGCCGAGGTACTGGATCGCCGCCCACAGGGTCGGCGTCGCGTACGGCGCGCCGCCGAGCCCCGGGTTGGCGAGCGCGATGGCGCGCCGCTCGCCGCCGCGGCCGACCGGCACCAGCTCGCCGGCCTTTTCCGCGAGCGGCAGCAGGGTCTTCCAGCGCCAGGCGTGCGGGCGCATCGCCGGGGACGGGCTCATCGGCATCAGGTCGCCGATCTCGGTCCACAGTGGAACGAGGAGTTCCTCGGCGAACCCCCGGTACAGCTCGTCGAGTTCGGGGGACGGCTCGGGCTGGTTGCTGGTCATCGGGTGACCACTCCTTCCTTACGGATGACGGGACGGGGGCAGGCCCAGACGAAGCCGCTGGCGACGGCCGCGCCGATGGCGAACACGAGGAAGTTGGCGGTGACGCCGAACCCGGCGGCCAGCAGCCAGCCGCCGGCCTGCGGGGCGAGCACGGCGCCGATGCGGCCGATGCCCAGCGCCGAGCCGAGCGCGGAGCCGCGCAGCGGGGCCGGGTAGTGGTCGGCGACCGCGGCGATGATCAGGCACTGCGTGCCGTGGGTGCCGACGCCGGCCAGGACCAGCGCGAGGTAGGCGCCCGCCTGCGACGGGCGCAGCACCAGCACGAGCAGGCCGGCGGCGGCGACGGCCGCGGCGAGCACGGCGGCCCGGCGCGGGCCGAGGCGGGCGCCGGCCCACGCGGTGACCAGCGAGCCGCCGACGGCGCCGAGGTTGAGCGCGAGCAGGAACGTCAGCGCGGAGCCGAGGTCGAACCCGCTCTGCCGCATCAGCTGCGGCAGCCAGGTGCCCAGCCCGTACCAGGCGAACAGCGTCGCCAGCGTGGCGAGGGCGAACAGCACGGTGGCGCGGGTGCAGGGCGGCTTCAGCAGGGCGCGGAAACCCCGGTGCGGCACGGTTTCCGTCTCCGGTACGAGGGAGTACTTGCGTTCCAGTGCCTCGGCTTGCGCGATGCGGCCCTTGGCGCGCAGCCAGGCCGGGGATTCGGGCAGCAGCCACGCGCACAGCGGCAGCACGAGGACGAGCGCGAGCAGGGCGATCGCGAACATCGCCGGCCAGCCGTAGCGGGGCAGGACCGCGATGCCGATCAGCGCGGCGAGGCTGCCGCCGATCGGGACACCGGACATCATCAGCGTGGCGACCAGCGAGCGGCTGCGGGCGGGGACGAACTCGCTGCCCAGGGCGTTGGCCGAGGGCACGAGGCCGCCCAGGCCGAGCCCGGCGAGCAGGCGGAAGGCGCCGAAGACGACCGGGTCCGGGGCGATCGCGCAGAGCGCGGTGAACACCGAGAACCAGGCGGTGCAGGCCAGGATGGTCCGGCGGCGGCCGAGCGCGTCGGCCAGGCGGCCGGCGAGCAGGGCGCCGAGCAGCATGCCGAGGAAGGCGAGGCTGCCGAGCAGGCCGGCGGTGCTGCTGGTCAGGTTCCAGCCGGGTTCGGTGAGCAGCTGCGGCAGGACCGTGCCGTAGACGATGAGGTCGTATCCGTCGAACACGACGACCACCCAGCACAGGGCGGTCACCAGGGGCGCGACGTTGCGCGGTGGGGCGGGCATGCGAGGAACGTAAGCGAGGTTCTGTCAGCAGGGATCTACAATTCTGCTGTGAAGAACAAACCGCCGTACGCGATCGACTCGGTCGACCACGCGCTGCACCTCGCGACGATGCTGCAGGAGGGGCCGCTGGGGGTGTCGGAGGCGGCGGCGCGGCTGGGGGTGTCGCGGTCGACGGCGCACCGGCTGCTGGCGATGCTGGTGTACCGGGATTTCGCCGAGCAGGGGCCGGACCGCCGCTACCGGGCGGGGCCGGTGCTGCGGCCGGCCGATCCGGTCGGCGCGCCGGTGGCGTTGCTGCGCGAGGTGGCGATGCCCCACCTGCGGGCGCTGGTGGCGCGGGTGCGGGAGACGGTGAACCTGCAGGTGCTGGCCGGGACGGAGGCGCGGTTCCTGGCTTCGGTGGAGTGCGACCAGATCCTGCGCGTGGGCGACCGGGTCGGGCGGGTGCTGCCCGCGCACCTCGCGTCGGGCGGCAAGGCGCTGCTGGCCGCGCTGCCGGCGGCCGAGCTGACGCGCCGGTACGCCGGGACGGACGTGAACCTGACCCGGCTGCGGCGCGAGCTGGGCCTGATCCGGCGGCGCGGCTTCGCGATCAACGACCAGCTCACCGAGACCGGGCTGACGGCCGTCGGGGTGGCGATCCCGTGGCCCGGCGCCGACGAGCCCGCGGCGGCGGTCTCGGTGGCGCTCCCGTCGGCCCGCTTCGACCACGACGTGCTGCCCACCTGGGTGGGCGCCCTGTCCGCCACCGCGACGGCGATCGCCCGCGACCTGGGAGACGGCTGATCGGGGTGGCGGCCCCGCGCGGACGGGCGCGGGACCACCCGCGGGTCAGCCGATCTGCAGGTCGACGCAGGCGTAGAAGGCGTTGGCGGTGTCGGCGACGTTCCAGACCGCGAGCAGCTTCTGCCATCCGGTGAAGCCGGTGAGGTCGACCGGGTGGGAGACGGTCGCCGGCGGCTGGGCACCGTGGTCGTCGACGAAGCCGACGCGCCGGTCGCCGATGTAGTACTCCCACGTGCTGGTGCGGTGCTGGGCGGTCAGCCTCCAGGTGAAGGTCACGGTGCCGACGACCGGGGTGGCGCGCCAGCCCTTGCCGTCGTCGTCCAGCTCGGCGAAGCGGGTGTTGCCCCCGCTGCAGCTGCGCAGGCCCTTGGGACCCTCCACGCTCTGCGGTTCGTACTTGATGTCGCCGCAGGGCACGATCCCCTGGGCGCACTGGGCCTGCCTGCTGGGCGGCGAGTTCACGTAGCCGTGGGCGCTGGCGGTGCCCGGGAGGGCCACGAGGGCGAGGGGAGCGAGAGCCGCCCCGGCGGCGATGGTCGCGATGCGTCGTCTCATGGTCATGTCGGCTCCTTGGGGCGAACCTGGACTTCTTTGATCTAGACCATGTGGTATGGACCATAACGTGAAGTTCGTTCGCGGTCAACGGGCGGGCGGGACGAGCACGGCGTGCAGCAGCCGCGGCGAGGCCGCGAACCCGTGCCGCCGGTAGGCCGCCACCGCCCGGGACGACGAATGCACCGTCACCCGCTCCAGCCCCAGCTCGGCGGCCAGCTCGAGGAGCGCTTGGATGAGCTGCCCGCGGTCCGGCACGGACCACGTCAGGAACAACCAGACCACGCCCAGCAGGATCACGCCGGCGAGGAGGAGTTTCAGCCGGGCGCGTAGCCCGCGTGCCTATCCGTGGGCACTGCCCGTGGGCGATCCGGTAGCCGGCACCGGGCACGGCGGCGATGATCCACGGTTCGCCGAGCTACTTGCGGGTGATCGGGACGTAACGCCCGTCCCGGCACACCTCCCGCACGGCCTCCGCGATCCGTCCTACGGGTAGTAGCGCGTCAGGGATTCCGCCACGCAGGCCGGTTTCTCGGACCCCTCGATCTCGAACGTGAACTTCCGCGTCACCTGCACCCCGCCGCGGCCGACCTCCTCCACCGCGGCGATCTCGGCGTGCAGGCGCACCCGGCTGCCCACTGGGACGGGCGCCGGGAAGCGGACCTTGTTCACGCCGTAGTTCAGCGCCATCCCGACGCCGGTGACCTGCAGCAGCTCGGCGACCATCGGGATGCCCCAGCTCAGCGTCATGTACCCGTGGGCGATCGTGCGGCCGAACGGGCCCCGCGCGGCGCGCTCGGGGTCGGTGTGGATCCACTGGTGGTCCCCGGACACCTCGGCGTAGGCGTCGATCAGCTCCTGCGTCACCTCCCGCCACGCGGAGTACCCTAGGTCGCGCCCCTGCAAGGCCAGGATCTCCGGGATCCCGTTCGCCACCACCGGCATCGCAGCCACTCCCCTCAGGCCGCGACGGCCTGCGCGCCCGACGCCTCGCCGGCGCGCTCGTCGTAGTTGGGCTTGCGCAGCAACGCGAGCATGCAGCCCAGCGTCAGCAGCACCTGGAACACCGCGTACACGATCACGGCGACGATCGAGCCGGTCTGGCTCAGCAGGAACTGGCCCACGATCGGCGTGGTGCCGCCGAGCAGCGTGCCGCACAGCTGGTAGCACAGGGAAATTCCGGTGTAGCGCACGTTCGCCGGGAAGCGGCTGGCGAGCATCCCGGCCAGCGCCGCGTAGTACAGGCAGTGCGGGACGGTCGCGATCACCGTGCCGACCATCGCCAGCGCGTAGTTCTCCGTGCTGATGAACAGGAACATCAGCGGCATCAGCAGGATCTCCGGCACCAGCATCACGATCACCGCGCGGGACCAGCTGCGCATCTTCGTCGCGATCAGCGCGCCCCACGGCTGCACCAGGATCTGGGTGATGTTGGCGACCAGGATGATCGTCAGGAAGGAGCTCTTGTCGAAGCTGAGGTCCGAGGTGGCCCAGGACAGCGCGAACGTCGACTTGAAGTACGTGGCGGACAGCCCGATGGTGCACGCCCCGATGCCGAGGACGATCAGCAGCGGCTGGGTCCGCAGCACCTCGGTGAACGGCAGCTTGGCGACCGCCTTCTTCTCGATGAGGTTCGCCATCGCGGGCGATTCGGCCACCCGCAGCCGGATGAACAGGCCGACGATCACCAGCAGCGCGGAGAACAGGAACGGCACCCGCCAGCCCCACGAGGTGAACGCGTCGTCCGGCAGCTGGCTGATCGCCAGGAAGCTGACCGTGCTCAGGGTGTTGCCGACGGGCGAGCCCTGCTGGGCGAACGCGCCGTAGAGGATCGACTTGCCCTTGGGCGCGTGCTCGGAGGCGATGAGGACGGAGCCGCCCCACTCCCCGCCGAGGCCGATGCCCTGCACCATGCGGATCACGATGAGCAGAATCGGCGCGGCGACGCCGATCTGGGCGTAGGAGGGCAGGACGCCGATCAGCGTGGTCGAGATGCCCATCATGAGCAGCGTGATGACCAGCGTCTTCTTGCGGCCGAGCCGGTCACCGTAGTGGCCGAAGATGATCCCGCCCAGCGGCCGGGCGAGGAAACCCACCCAGAACGTGGCGAACGCGACGAGCGTGCCCAGCGCGCCGTCCAGCTCGGGGAAGAAGACCTTGTCGAAGACCAGCGCCGACGCGGTGCCGTAGATGTAGAAGTCGAACCATTCGATGGTCGAGCCGATGAACGACCCGATGCCCGCTCGCCTGGCCGCCGTGGCCGTGCTCATGCGTGTTTTTCTCTCTCCCTTGAGATCCCGTGTTGCTGGACACCGTGCCAAACAGGACCTAGAAGAGTCCAATACCGAATGAGCACCTCGGCAAGACGGTGATCGTCTCAATCGCGGACGGGCGTCGGCAGGGCTTGTTCCGCGATGGCCAGCACCGTCCGCAACGCCGCCGAGGGGTTGTCCGGCCGCCAGGCCAGCGCGGCCTGCAACCGCACCGGCTCGCCGGCCAGCCGCCGGTACGCCAGCCCCGTCTGCTGGATGTGCTGGCAGGACGACAGTGTCAGGGTCACCC
Source organism: Amycolatopsis ruanii (assembly GCF_003385175.1). Lineage (NCBI taxonomy): Bacteria > Bacillati > Actinomycetota > Actinomycetes > Pseudonocardiales > Pseudonocardiaceae > Amycolatopsis > Amycolatopsis ruanii. Next base: position 19,880 of record NZ_PQHY01000024.1, on the reverse strand, counting down.
CGACCCCGGCGGCCACCAGAGCCAGGATCGTGTACGAGTCCGGCGCCTCCTGCACCACCCGCGGGTTGAACCCGGCGGACACGCACACCCGCACCGTCGCGTCCCGCACGCTCGACCCCGCGTTGGCCGGGAAACTCACGAACGGCTCCTCCGCCAGCACCGCCACCGGCACCTCGTCCAGGCGGGCCAGCGGATGATCCGACGGCAGCGCGCAGATCATCTCCTCCTCGTCGATCACCCGCGCCGCCACGCCGGGCTGGGTGATCGGCAACCGCACGAACCCCAGGTCCAGCGAACCGTCCGCGACCCGCGCCAGCGCGACGTTGGCGTAGGTCTGCCCGCGCATCACCAGCTCCAGCCCGGGGTGCGCGGCCCGCACCGCCCGGGTCAGCAGCGGCAGGCTCTCGTGGCTCGACGCCCCCGCGAACCCCACCGTCACGCGCCCGTACTCGCCCCGCCCGGCCGCCCGCGCCGCCTTCGTCGCGATGTCCAGGTCCTCCATCACCCGCCGCACCGGGCCCAGGAACGACTCGCCCGCGCTGGTCAGCCGCACCGACCGGGTGTTGCGTTCGAACAGCTGGACCCCGAGCTCCTTCTCCAGCTGCCGGATCTGCTGGGACAGCGGCGGCTGCGCCATCTGCAACCGCTTGGCGGCGCGCCCGAAGTGCAGCTCCTCCGCCACCGCCAGGAACGACGTCAGATAACGCAACTCCATTATTACCGTCTCCGTCTTGATCTGACCCGAATTCGGTATTGGACTCTAATCAATGTTCCTGGCACGGTGAAGACCGCCCCAACCCACGAGCCTTCGAGGAGCGCGACGATGCCCCGCCCGGGTCCGGACAAGACGATGAGCCTGCGCGACGCGGTCGCGGCCTTCGTGCACGACGGGGACACCGTCTCGCTGGAAGGGTTCACGCACCTCATCCCCACCGCGGCCGGGCACGAGATCATCCGGCAGGGCCGCCGCGACCTCACGGTGGTCCGGATGACCGCGGACATCGTCGTCGACCAGATGCTCGCCGGCGGCTGCGTGCGCAAGCTGGTGTCGTCGTTCGTCGGCAACTCCTCGGCCGGGTCGCTGGGCGAGCTGCGCCGCCGCGTCGAGCACGCCGACCCCGAACCGCTGGAGTTCGAGGAGTACAGCCACTACGGCATGATCTGCCGCTACCTCGCCGGGGCGCAGCGCCTGCCGTTCTACCCGCTGCGCTCCTACGCCGGCTCCGACCTGCCGCGGGTCAACCCGGACATCCGCAAGGTCGCCTCGCCCTACGGCGACGAGCAGATCTACGTCGTCCCGCCGGTCAACCCGGACGTCACGATCATCCACGCCCAGCGCGCCGACCGGGCCGGCAACACCCAGATCTGGGGCCTGACCGGCATCCAGGCCGAGGCGGTGTACGCCGCGGAGAAGGCGATCGTGGTGGTCGAGGAGATCGTCGCCGACGAGGTGATCCGCAGCGACCCCAACCGCACGGTCGTGCCCGCGCACGCCGTGGACGCGGTGGTCGAGGTCCCGCGCGGCGCGCACCCGTCGTTCGCGCAGGGCTACTACGACCGCGACAACGCCTTCTACCGCGCGTGGTCGGGCATCAGCAGGGACAAGGAAAAGCTGGCCGCGTGGATGGCGGAGTGGGTGCACGGCACCGCCGACCACGCCGAGTACGTCGCCAAGCTGGGCGCGGAGTCCTGGGCGGGCCTCGCCGTCGGCGAAGCCTGGAGCGAACCGGTGAACTACGGACGGAGGCTGCAGAAGTGACCACGTCGAGCGAAGTCCTGTCCGTCGTCGCCTCCCGCGAGCTGGCGGGCAAGCGCACGGTGTTCGCCGGGATCGGCCTGCCCACGCTGGCCGCGTCGCTGGCGCACCTGACCGTGGCACCCGATCTGGAGATCGTCTACGAATCCGGCGTGTGCGGGGCGCACCCCTCGCACCTGCCCGAGACGATCGCCGACGCGGTGCTGATCACCGGCGCCGAGGCCGTGCTGTCGATGCCCGCGTTGTTCGGGTACGTGCTGCAGGGCGGGCACATCGACGTCGGGTTCCTCGGCGCCGCGCAGATCGACCGCTGGGGCAACCTGAACTCGTCGGTGATCGGCGACTGGCACTCCCCGAAGGTGCGGCTGCCCGGCCCCGGGGGCGCGATGGAGGTCATGGCGAACTCCCGCGAGGTGTTCGTGGTGATGCGCCGCCACGACCCGCGGTCCTTTGTGGACGAGCTGGACTTCTGCACCTCCCCCGGCCCGGACCGCGCGCTCGCCGACGGCGTGCGGCCGTCCGGGCTCGGCGTCACGAAGGTGATCACCGAGCTGGGCATCCTCGCGCGCGGCGGCCCCGGCGAGGAGCTGGAACTGGTCGCGCTGCACCCCGGCGCCACCGTCGAGCAGGCGCGCGAAGCCACCGGCTGGCCGCTGAAGGTCGCCGGCGACGTGACGGTGATCGCACCGCCGAGCGAGGCCGAACTACGGTTGCTGCGCGAGGATGTCGACCCGGAGCGGGTGTATCTGCGATGAAGGAGAGAACCGTGCGCATCAGGATCGTCGGGACCGGGGTGATGGGCCGCGGGATCGCCCAGTGGGCGGCGACCGCCGGGCACACCGTGGAGCTGGCCGACGCCCGGCCGGAATCGGTCGGCGAGGCCGTGGAGTTCGTCCGCGGCATGCTCGACCGGGCCGTGCGGAAGGGCCGCAGCACCGCCGAGGAGGCCGCCGCGATCGGCGCACGGCTGGTGCCACTGGACTCCCCCGCCCAGCCGGGCGAGCCGGACCTGGTGATCGAGGCGATCCGGGAGGACCTGGACACCAAGGCCGCGTTGTTCACCGACCTGGAGAAGGCGCTGCCCGCCACGACGGTGTTCGCCACCAACACCTCGTCGCTGCCGGTCACGCAGATCGCCGCCCGGCTGTCCGATCCGTCCCGCCTGGTCGGCCTGCACTTCTTCAACCCGGCGCCGCTGATGAAGATCGTCGAGGTGATCCCCGGCGCCCGCACCCGGCCCGATGTCGTGGACAGCGTCTCCGCGCTCGTCCGCGAGACCGGGCACAGCGCGGTGGTCGTGTCGGACACGCCGGGCTTCCTGATCAACCACGCCGGGCGCGGCCTGGTCACCGAGGCGCTCGCGCTGCTGGAGCGCCAGGTCGCCGGACCGGCCGAGCTGGACCGCATCGCGCGGGACGTGCTGGGCCTGAAGATGGGCCCGTTCGAGCTGATGGACCTCACCGGGCTGGACGTCACCGCGACGGTGATCGAGTCGATCTGGGCCGGGTTCCGCTTCTCCGACCGGCTGCGCGCGTCGTTCCTCACGCCGAACCGCGTCGCGGCGGGCCTGCACGGCCGCAAGACGAAGCAGGGCTGGTTCGACTACACCGAGGGGGCGGAAAAGCCCGCGGAGAAGCCGATCACCGGCGATGCCGACCGTCCGGTGTGGACGGACGACGACGAGCTGCGCGCCGCCCTGACCGAGGCCGGGGCGAAGGTCACCGGCACGCTCACCGGCGACGCGGTCGCGCTCGTCACGACGTGGGGCACCACGGTCGCGACCGCGATCGCCGCGCAGGGCCTGCCGCCGGAGCGGACGTTCGGCGTCGACCCGCTGTCGATCCGGACCGGCCGCCGGGTGCTGGCGATCACCCCGGCCGCCGACCCGGCCGCGGCCCGCGACGCGCGCGCGGTGCTGGCTCGTGGCGAGAAGGCGGTCTCGGTGGTGCGGGACGTCGAGGGCGGGGTCGCGCAGCGGCTGGTGTCCTCGATCGTGTCGGTCGCCGCCTCGATCGCCGAACAGGGCATCGCCGCGCCGGACGACATCGACCTGGGCGTGCGGCTCGGGCTCGGCTACCCGCGCGGGCCGCTGGCCTGGGGCGACGTGGTGGGCCCGTCGCGGCTGCTCACGCTGCAGCGCGCGCTGCACGAGGCCACCGGCGACCCGCGTTACCGGCCGACGCGGTGGCTGACCGAGCGCGCCCAGCTCGGCCTGCCGCTGACCGCCGCCGGCACCGCGCCCGAAGACGTCTGAGAAGGAGAAGAGCCATGCTGGCACGGGATTTCGGGCTCACCGAGACCCAGCGCGACTTCCGCCGGATGGCGGCGGAGTTCGTCGACGCCGAGATCGCGCCCAACGCGCGCGAGTGGGACCGCACCGAGCACGTCGACCAGTCCGTGGTGCGGCGGCTCGGGGAACTGGGGTTCCTCGGGCTGACGCTGGACGAGCGCTACGGCGGGGTGGACGCCGACATGCTGTCCTACGTGCTGGTCACCGAGGAGCTGGGCCGCGGCGATTCGGCGGTGCGCGGGATCGTGTCGGTGTCGCTCGGCCTGGTGTCGAAGACGATCGCCGCGCACGGCACCGAGGAGCAGAAGCAGGAGTGGCTGCCGCGGCTGATCAGCGGTGAGGCGCTCGGCTGCTTCGGCCTCACCGAACCGGGCACCGGCTCCGACGCCGGGTCACTGAGCACCCGCGCCGAGCGCGACGGCGGCGACTGGGTGATCAACGGCAGCAAGATGTTCATCACCAACGGCACCTGGGCCAAGGTCGCGCTCACGTTCGCCCGCACCAGCGAGACCGGCATCACCGCGTTCCTGGTGCCCACCGGCTCCCCCGGGTTCACCGCCAGGGAGATCAAGGGCAAGCTCGGCCTGCGTGGCCAGGCGACCGCCGAGCTGACCTACGACAACGTGCGCGTGCCCGATTCGGCGCGGCTCGGGGAGGTCGGCAAGGGCCTGGGCATCGCGCTCGGCACGCTGTCCCGCGGCCGGATCGAGGTGGCCGCGGGCGCGGTCGGCGTGGCGCAGGCCGCCCTGGACGCGGCCACCCGCTACGCCACCGAGCGGGACCAGTTCGGCAAGCCGATCGCCTCGTTCCAGCTGGTGCAGGAGCTGCTCGCGGACGCCGCGGTGGACGTGCAGGCCTCCCGCCTGCTCACCCACCAGGTCGCGCGCATGGCCGACGCCGGGATGAAGCCGAAGGAGTACGCCACGGACGCCTCGGCCGCGAAGTACCACGCGAGCGAGACCGCGGTGCGCGTGACGAACAACTGCCTGCAGGTGTTCGGCGGCTACGGGTTCATCGACGAGTACCCGGTCGGCAAGTACGTGCGCGACGCCCGCGTGCTCACCCTCTACGAGGGCACCAGCCAGGTGCAGAAGCTGATCATCGGCCGGGACCTGACCGGCGTCAACGCGATGACGTGATGCCCAGCCGGGCCAGTTGCTGGTCGAAGGGGACGAACTCGTCCTCACCGGTGGGCGCGGCGGCGGGCCGCCCGCCCATCGCCGTGGCCAGCTCACCGGCGGCGCGCTCGATGCGGGCGGTGAGGTCGCCGTCCGGGCCGTCGGAGCTGCCCCAGTCCTCGGCGGCGGCGAAGACGGCGGTCGGCATCACGTCGGCGCGCAGGTAGGCGAACAGCGGCCGCAGGGCGAACTCCAGCGCGAGCGAGTGCCGGGCGGTGCCGGCGGTCGCGGCGATCAGGACCGGCTTGCCCCGCAGCGAACCGGCCTCGATGACGTCGAAGAACGACTTGAACAGGCCGCTGTAGGAGGCGTTGAAGATCGGCGTGACGACGATCAGGCCGTCGGCGCGGGTCACCGTCTCGATCGCGCCGGCCAGTTTGGGGCTGGGGAAGCCGGTGACCAGGTTGTTCGCGATGTCGCCGGCGAGGTCGCGCAGCTCCTCGACCTCGCCGCCGGCGCCGGTCTCGCGGGCCGCGGCCTGGGCCAGGCGGTCGCCCAGCAGCCGCGTCGAGGAGGGACTGCTCAGACCGGCCGAGACGACCACGAGTGTGCGGGACATGGACTCACCCTGCTCAGGTAGTTGTGCGTTCAACTAGCTGGCACAACGGCCCGGGCAGGGCGGGTATTCCGCGAGTCCCGCGTTCACACACGCGAGTCCCACGCTCACGCACGCGAGTCCTGCGTTCATGCGCGCGAGTCCCACGCTCACGCACGCGAGTCCTGCGTTGGCGTGACCTACTGCCGGTAGGACTCGACCTCGCCGACCGGGCGGGCCTGCGCCTTGTCGGGGTCCTCGCCGAACTCGCGCGCGGCCCGGCGCTGCCGGAGCAGGTCCCAGCACTGGTCCAGCTGCTCCTCGACCCGGCGCATCCGGGCCCGGTCCTCCTCGCTCAGGCCCCCGCCGACCGACCGCGACCGCAGCTCGTGCTCCTCGGCGATCAGCTTGTCGATGTTGGCGATGATGTCCTGGTCGGCCATGGTTCCCTCCTCGTTCCGGTCACCGCTTCAGACCGTACCCGCGATCACCCGTAGCTGCGCCCCTTCCAGGTCGCGCCGAGCCCGCGCCAGTGCCGCACCGCCGAGCCGACGGTCATCAGCAGGTACAGCGTCGCGGTGACGGGCAGCAGGGGCGCAGCGAGCCACGGCTGCCGGTAGTAGCGCAGCATCGGGACGAAGGTCGCCGTCATGAGCACCCACGCGGCGAGGGCCAGCACGCGGACAGCGCCGGTGGCCGCGAAGGTCAGCACCGGGGGCGCGAGGAAGACCACGGCCAGGCCCAGCACGGTGCCGGCGAGGAGCAGCGGGGAGTGCCGCAGCTGGGCGTAGGCGCTGCGCGCGATCATGTCCCACAGCGAGCGCAGCGTGGGGTAGGGACGGACGCTGCGCACGTCCCCGGCCAGTCCGAGCCAGATGCGGCCTCCGGCGCGCTTGATGGCGCGGCCGAGGGCGACGTCGTCGATCAGCGCGTCCCGGATCGCGGCCAGGCCCCCGGCCCGCTCGAGCGCGGTGCGCCGCACGAGGCAGCAGCCCCCGGCGGCCGCGGCGGTGCGGCCGGGGCCGTTGACCCACCGGAACGGGTAGAGCATCGCGAAGAAGTACACGAAAGCGGGAACGATCAGCCGTTCCCAGCGGGTGCGGGTGCGCAGGCGGGCCATCTGGGACACCAGATCGCGGCCGTCGGCGGAGGCGACCAGCGCGGCGACCGAGTACGGGCCGTGGGCGATGTCGGCGTCGGTGAACAGCAGGAAGTCGGGCTCGCCGGCCTGGGCGACGCCGTGCGCGAGCGCCCACAGCTTGCCGGTCCAGCCGGGCGGGCGTTCACCCGGTGCGGTGACGGTGAGCCGCTCACCGCCCAGGGCGCGGGCGACGTCCGCGGTGCCGTCGCCGCTGCCGTCGTCGACGAGGATCATCCGGAGTGGTCCCGGGTAGCGCTGGGCGAGCAGTGCCGGAAGTGTTTCCGGCAGGATCGCGGCCTCGTCGCGCGCGGGTACCACGACCGCCACCGACGGCCACGCGGCGGGCTCCCGGCGGGGCGGTAACCGCTGGTCAGTGCGCCAGAAGCCGGTCGCGGCCAGCCACAGCCAGGCCAGCAGCGCGACCGCCGCGACGATGATCATGAACGGCAGTTTCCCACGCGGTGACCGTGACGGACCGGATCCGATGGGGTAGAGTCGGTCTTGTCGGGAGATTCTCGCAGGCTGGCACAGGGCCGGTTTCGTTCCCTTCGGTTGGCCCATCGTGGTTGATCCTCCACGAGAGAAGTTCCTTCTTGACCTCTTCGGCTCCCGTTGTCCCGGACCGGAAGACCAAGCCCCTGCTGTCGGAACAAGCGTCGATGACCGAGATGGTGGTCATCCGGGCGTTCCTGATCATCCCCTTCGCCGCGCTGATCGCCGCCGTTCCCCTGCTCTGGGGCTGGGGACTGAGCTGGCTCGATCTCGCCGTCGCCGCCGCGTTCTACACGGTGTCCACTTTGGGCATCACCATCGGCTACCACCGCTACTTCACCCACGGCGCGTTCCGCGCGAACCGTCCACTTCGGATCGCGCTGGCGATCGCGGGGAGCATGGCGGCGCAGGGACCGGTGATCGGGTGGGTGGCCGACCACCGTCGTCACCACGCGTTCTCCGACCGCGCGGGCGATCCGCACTCGCCGTGGCTGTTCGGCACCTCGCCGGCCGCGCTGGCCAAGGGTTTCTGGCACGCCCACATGGGCTGGCTGTTCGGCCGCGACCGGACCAATGTGGACCGGTTCGCCCCGGATCTCGCCGCCGACCCGGACATCCGCGCGGTGGACCGGCTGTTCCCGCTGTGGGTCTCGTTGTCGGTGCTGCTGCCGGCGCTGATCGGCGGGCTGGCGACGATGTCCTGGTGGGGCGCGCTCACCGGGTTCCTGTGGGCCGGGCTGGCGCGGGTGGCGTTCCAGCACCACGTGACCTGGTCGGTGAACTCGATCTGCCACATGATCGGTGACCGCCCGTTCGCCAGCCGGGACCGCTCGGCCAACTTCTGGCCGCTGGCGATCCTGTCCATGGGCGAGTCGTGGCACAACTCCCACCACGCCGATCCGACTTGCGCCCGCCACGGCGTGCGACGCGGGCAGATCGACGTGTCCGCCCGGGTGATCTGGGCGTTCGAACGTCTCGGCTGGGCCTGGCAGGTGCGCTGGCCCACCGAGCAGCGGCTGGCGAGGCTGGCCGTGAAATCCGCACCACCGAAGGGATCGTCATGACCTGGGCTCGCCACGCTTCCCCGCCGCGACCCGAAAGCGGCCCGATCGCCGAGGCACGCGCCCGGATGGCCCAGGACGAGGCGATCGCCAACCACCGTGCGGCGCGCACGGTCGCCGACCACGCGCTGGACGTCCACGACTGCCGCGAGCTGCTCGCCATGCTCGGGCTGACCACGAAGGGCGCGGCTTCCGCGCTCTGATTGTTAGAGAAAATATCAAGGAGAAACGCATGACACAGGGCACCGTCAAATGGTTCAACGCCGAAAAGGGCTTCGGCTTCATCGCGCAGGAGAGCGGACCGGACGTCTTCGTCCACTACTCGGAGATCGACGGCAACGGCTTCCGCAGCCTTGAAGAGAACCAGCAGGTGACCTTCGAGATCACGCAGGGCGCCAAGGGCCCCCAGGCGAGCCGCGTCAGCATCGTCTGACACGCACGACTGCTCAACGGGCCGGTTCCCCATCCGGGGGACCGGCCCGTTGCCGTTGCAGCACACCGCTCGCCGGGCAAGTGCCGATCGCCACGGCCCCCGGCATTTCCGTCCGGCTCGAACCGGCCGGACGCAAAATCGCCGTCGCGATCACGCCGCCGTCAGGTCCGGCAACCCCGCCGGGGTGCCCGCGTCGATCCACCTCGCCAGGCGGTCGCGCGTGAACAGCTCGTCCAGCACCATGAACGCGGCGCCCACCACGCCCGCCTGGTCGCCCAGCGACGAGCGCGCGATGCGCAGGTCCCGCGTCGCCAGGGGCAGGGACCTGCCGTAGATCACCTCGCGGATCGTGGCGAGCAGGTGGTCGCCCGCGCCGGCCACGCCGCCGCCGATCAGCAGCAGCGACGGGTTGAAGAAGCTCACCAGCATCGCCAGCTGGTCGCCGATCAGCCGCCCGGCGCGCTGGATCAGTTCGAGCGCCGCCCGGTCGCCGTTCTGCGCCGCCCACGCCACGTCCTCCGCGGTGACCACACCGTTCCCGGCGAGCCGCTCGGCCAGGATCGGGCTGGTGCCGTCCTTCGCCGCCGTCTCGCCGTCCCGGGCCAGTGCCGCGCCGCCGGCAAGCGCTTCCAGGCAGCCGATGTTGCCGCACCGGCACACGACCGTCGTGTCGGTGCGGGCCGCCGTGTGCCCGACGTCGCCGGCGCACCCCTGGCTGCCGCGGTGCAGGTGACCGCCGGAGATGAGCCCGGCGCCGATCCCGGTGCCGATCTTGACGTAGAGGTAGTCCCGCACCCCGGCCGCCGCGCCCGCCCGGAACTCGCCGAGCGTCATCGCGTTGACCTCGTTGTCCACCCACACCGGCGCGCTGTGCCGCCGGGCGAAGTGGTCGCGCACCGGGTAGCCGTCCCAGCCCGGCATGATCGGCGGGGCGCTGGGCCGCCCGGTGGCGAACTCGACCGGGCCCGGCAGCCCGATGCCCACCCCCCACACCTCGGCGCCCGGCCGGGCGGCCAGCAGGTCGTCGAAGAGCGCGCCGACCTGGGCGAGCACGGGTTCCGGCCCGCGGGCGACGTCGGAGGCCTCGGTGCGCTGGGCGAGCAGGGTCCCGGCGAGGTCCGTGAGCCCGGCGCTGATGCTGGTGGCGCCCAGCTCGGCGGTGAGGATCACCCCGGCGCCGGAGCGGAACCGCAGCTCCCGCGGCGCGCGTCCGCCGCTGGAGGGCCCCAGCTCGCCGTCCTCCAGCAGCCCGGCGCGCATCAGGTGACCGACGCGCTGGCTGATGACGGTCCGCCCCAGCCCCGACCGCCTGCCCAGCTCCGGCCGGGTCCGCGCGGCGCCGGAGCGCACCAGATCGAGCACCAGGACCAGATCGTCGAGCTGGTCGGACGGGATGGTTGCGGTCACGCGCGTTCCCTTCGCTCGCACTAACCCGGAAATTCGTACCAGGCCCGGGGTCAGCCGGGCGTGACCTCCACCCAGTCGCGGCGCGTGGCGGAGCTCAGGACCGCCTCGGTGATCGCCGTGGCGCGGGCGCCGTCGGCCAGCGTCGGCAGGCCCTCGGGCTTCTCGCCGCGGATCGTGGCGTAGGTGTCGGCGATGAAGCCGGTGAAGGAGTCCAGGTAGCCCTGCGGGTGGCCGGCCGGGACGAGGTTGCGGGACGTCGCGTCGGGGCCGAGGGCGGGGTCGCCGCGGTGCAGGACCCGCGTCTCGTCGCGCCGGCCCATCCACAGGATCTCCGGCTCCTGCTGGTCGAACGCGTACTCGACCTCGGGGGTGTCGATCCGCAGCTGCAGCTGGTTGCGCCGCCCCGGCGAGATCTGGCTGATCACCGCCGACCCGAACACGCCCTGCTCGGTCTCGAACTGCAGCAGCGCCTCGTCCTCGGTGTCCACCTCGGCGCCCGCCCGCACCGGCACGACCCGCGGCAGCACCGCGTGCACCCGCGCGATCCGCTGTCCGGTGACGAACTCCGCCAGATCGCACCAGTGCACCCCGATGTCGCCGAACGCGCGCGACGGCCCGCCCAGCTCGGACCGCACCCGCCAGTTCGTGTCGCTGTCGCGGGAGAGCCAGTCCTGCAGGTAGACGCCGTGGATCAGCCGGATCCGCTCGCCGCGCACCCGCTCCCGCACCTCGCGCACCACCGGGTAGAAGCGGTAGGCGAACGGCACGGCGACCACGCGGTCGGTGTCGCGCCACCGCCGGACGAGGCCGGCGACCTCGGCGCCGCTCATGCCGACGGGCTTTTCCAGGACGACGTGCTTGCCCGCGTCCAGCGCGATGCGGGTCAGCGGCGCGTGCAGGGCGTTCGGGGTGCAGATGTGCACGACGTCGATGCCGGGGGCGGCGGCCAGCTCCTCCGCGCTGTCCACGGCCGACCGGGCGCCCAGCTCGGCCGCTGCCGCGCGGGAGCGGGCGGGCGTGGACGCGGCCACCGCGGCCAGGTCCTGGCCCAGCGTGCGCACCGCACGGGCGTGTACGGCTCCGATGAACCCGGCGCCGATGATCCCGGCCCGCAACGGCTCGCTCACTTCTCCCCCTGTCAGCAGGTCTTCTGCACTACTGAAATCATCTAATGCATACCATGAACATAAGTCAAGTCGCAAAAAGGGGCGTCGTCCTCGACCAGCCTGGGGGTCACTGGGAGAACGACGCCTCCACCATCATAGCCGCTTCGGGGCGGGGTGTGCAGGCTGAACGGATCTCGACACGAAAAAGGCCGGCGAGCCCCCAGGCCCCGCCGGCCGCGCATCCGCTGTAGCGGATGACCTGGGCCAGAATAGGTGCAGGACACCTCGGTTTGTCAACGGCCTGCGGCTGATTGACAATGACTGCCGTCCGCCGAAGCGGACGACCACCTTCGAGCACGAGGAACCGCATGGACCAGGGCGGGCAGGAGGGCGGCTCGCTCGCCGCCAAGATCACGCACCTGATCACCACCCTCTACCCCGAGGGCAGGCCCGGATACGCGAAGCTGGCGGCGCAGATCCGCGAGCGCACGGGGGCGACCCTGTCGAGCACGTACCTGTGGGAACTGGCCAGCGGCCGCAAGCGCAACCTGACGCAGGAGACGCTGGGCACGCTCGCCGCGTTCTTCGGCGTGCCGCCCGACTACTTCCTCGACGACGCGGTGACCTCCCGCGTGGACGCCCAGCTCGAGCTGGCGCAGGCGCTGCGCAACCACAAGGTCCGGTCGATCGCGCTGCGCGCGGACGGGCTGTCCGACGATACCCTGGACGCGCTGCTGGCCATGGTCACCGAGGCCCGCAAGATCGAGCGGCTCGGGCCGCCGGCCGAGCACCCGGCCGACGAGCCGGGCGCGTAGACCGGGGCAGGTGCCGCGCCCGCTCGCAGACCCGCCCGAGCGGAGGTGACGGCAGCGATGGTGACGCGACGCGACCTGCGGCGGTGCCAGGCCCTGGTGGCCGGCCTGCCGCTGCCCCGGCCGTTCTCGGTGCCGGCGCTGGTCGACGCCCTCGCCGCGCGGCGCGGCCGCCCGATCCACGTGCGCACGCTCCCGCCGGGGTCCGGCGCCGCCGCGTGCGGGGCGTGGATCCGGCTGGCGTCGGCGGACGTGATCTACGTCGAGGAGCAGACGAGCCGGGTGCACCGCGACCACATCGTGCTGCACGAGATCGGCCACCTGCTGTGCGACCACACCGGCGACGGCACGGGGCATCCGCTGTCGCGGGTGCTGCCGGACCTGTCGCCGGAGCTGATCGAGCGCCTGCTGACCCGCACCGGGTACACCACGGAGGAGGAGCAGGAGGCCGAGCTGGTCGCCAGCCTCATCCGGACCGCCGCGCAGGCCCGCGCGACCTGGACGACGACCGGGGCGCTCGGCGAGTTCGAAACCGCGCTCGGCCTGCGGGGAACGTGGGAGTGAGCGGCCAGCTGCGCCGGGGTGCGCGGTGAGCCCCGCGGCGCTGGAGAGCGGCGGCACGCACCTCCTGGCCGCCGGGACGCTCGTGCTGTGGGTGACGCTGGTGATCCGCGCGCCCGCCGCCCGGCGGGCACCCCCGCGGCGGCGCATGCTGATCGCGATCGCGAGCCTCGCCACCTCGATCACCCTCGTCCTCGAACCGGTCGCCGGCCTGGTCGACCGCGCCTTCGGGCCGGGCGGCGGCTGCGGCATCGTGGTGAGCGTCTGGGGCGTCGTCGGCTCCGCGCTCATCCTCGACTTCGTCCTGGCCGCCACCGCCAGCCGCCGCCCCCTGCTGGTCTACGGCGGTGCCGCCCTGGTCAGCGCCGCGCTGCTGCTGATCAACTCGGGCGCTCCCGCGCCGGCCTGCCTCACCTCCGCCGACGTCCCGTGGTTCGGCCTGTTCTGGTCGCTGCTGTGCCTCGCGCACGTGCTGGGCACCGGTCCCGCGGCGATCCTGTGCGCCCGCTACGGGCGGCGGGCCACCACCCGTCCGCTCCGGGCCGGCCTGTACGTGCTCGCCACCGGGTTCGCCTCCTCGACCGTCTTCTGGGGCCTGGTGGTGCCCGCCTACCTGGTCACCCGGTCGCCGTGGCTGGGGGCGGCGGCCCCGCTCAACGTCGCGATCACGGCGTGGGTCATGGCGCTGGGCACGGCACTGCCGCAGCTGCTGCGGCTGCACCGGGCCGCGGGCGACCGCCGGACGCTGCGCCACCTGGAACCGTTGTGGCGCCGCCTGGTGACGGCGGTGCCACAGGTCCACCTGCCGGAGAGCGGCCGGTGGGCCAGCGACCTGCGGCTGTACCGCCGGGTGATCGAGATCCGTGACGCGGTCCTGGTCCTGCGCGACTACGTGGACCCGGGCACGATCGAGGCGGCCCGGGTCCACGCGGGCAGCGAAGCCCTCGCCACGGCCTGCTGGCTTCCCCTGGCGGAGGCGGCGAAGGAGCGCGGCGAACCCCCGCGCGCGGCGCCCCCGCCGGGCGCGGACTGCTCGGGCGAGGAGTGGGCCGACGAGGTCGGATTCGCCCTCACGCTCGCCGAGCACCGGGATTCCGCGCTGGTGCGCTCCTTCCAGCCCGCCAGCGGCTCCATTCCGGACGGTCAGCGGTAGTAGCCGTCCACCGGCACGCGCGCCTCGTCGAACAGGAACGGGCCCTCCTGCGGCACCGGCCGCACCACGACCGGCGCGGTCGGCTCCCTCAGGCTCTCCAGCTGCTCCCCCGACAGGGCGAAGACCACCCGCCCGAGACCGGACCGCGCCAGCGCGCCCGTGCACATCCCGCACGGCTGGCAGCTGGTGTACATCGTGGTGCCCGCCGCCGTCTCCGGGTCCAGCTCACGCGCCGCCCAGCGGGCCAGTTTCTGCTCGGGGTGCGCGGAGATGTCCCGGTCGGTGATCGTGGTGTTGCGGTCCTCGGCCAGGATCCGGCCGTCGGGGCCGACCAGCAGCGAGCCGAAGGGCGGGTTGCCCGCGGCCCGGGCTTCGGCGGCCAGCTCGATCGCGCGCCGCAGGTACTTCTCGTCGGACATCAATCCTCCATTTGGGCGCGGACCGTCGCCAGCGCCTGCCAGGCGGCCTGGGGCCGCAACGTTTCCGCCGGGTCGCCCCCGAACGGGTCGAGCACCACGGTTTCGGCGCCCAGTGCGCGCAGTTCCGCGAGGTCGGCGACGATCTGCTCGATCGTGCCCTCGCCTGCGAGCCGCTCGCCGGTGACCGGTTCCCGGGTCAGGCGCAACGCGATCCGCGGCGCCAGGGCGGGCACCGGCCGTCCGGCGTCGTCGGCGATCGCCTTGAGCCGTCCCAGCGCCTCGCGGAACCAGCCGAGGCCGAACCGCAGCGGGTGCCACGGCTCGCCCAGCCGCACGGCCCGGCGCAGGGCGGCCGCGCTGTTCCCGCCGATCCACAACGGGATCCGCCCCGCCCGGTAGCCCGGATCGGCCCACGCCTCGCGCAGCACGTCCAGGTACTCGTCGGTCAGCGCGCCGCGCCGTTCGAACGGCACCCCCAGCGCCTCGAACTCCTGACGCGCCCAGCCGACCCCGACGCCGAGCACCAGCCGGCCGCCGCTGAGGGCGTTCAGGTTGGCGGCCATGCGCGCGGTCAGCAGCGGGTGGCGGTACGGCAGCACGAGGATCGTCGTGCCGAGCCGGATCCGCTCGGTCACCCCCGCCAGCCAGGACAACGTCGTGAACGGCTCGTAGAACGGCGCCGGGTACTGGCCGGCCACGTCCGGCGTGATCGCCACGTGGTCGGACATCATCAGCAGGTCGAAACCAAGTCCCTCCACGGTCCGGCCCCAGTCGCGGAGCACGCCGGGATCCGTGCCGGGGCCGAAGTTCGGGATGTTCACACCGATTTTCACGACGTCCAGGTTAGGCAGAGATCACCGGGCGGCACAGGGATTCCTTGCGGACTTGTGCCCCGTCCGCCGTGGATCTGCCGGTATTTTCGGGTCATGACCGAGACTCTCGACGCGACCGACTGGGCGATCCTCACCGAACTGCAGGCGGACGGGCGGGTGCCGCTGACCGAGCTGGCCCGCCGCGTCAGCCTGAGCGCGTCCGCGACGACCGAACGGGTCAAGCGGCTGGAGGCGGCGGGGGTGATCACCGGGTACCGGGCGGAGGTCGATCTCGGCAAGGTCGGCTACCCGGTGCTCGCCGTGGTGCGGCTGAAGTACCCGGGCAGCAGGCACGAGCCGCTGCACCGGCTGCTCGGCGCGCGCCACGAGATCCTGGAGTGCCTGCGCACCACCGGCGACGACTGCTACACGCTGAAGGTCGCGGCCGCCTCGATGGACCACCTGGAGGAGGTCGCGGACCAGCTGGCGCAATTCGGCAGCACGACGACGAACGTGGTGTACCGGCGGACGCTCCCGGCACGCGGCCCGTCCGGACCACCGCGCCGCGGCTAGGACGGTGAAGCCACTTGGGGAACCCACGCGGCCTGCGCCGCCGCGGCTAGACCAGCGGCCGGCCCGTGCGCAGGCGGCGTCGCAGGTCCCACAGGTAGGCGTTGAACGGGAACTCACGCACCGGGCGCGGGGAGAGCCGCACCGCGAGGCCGATCGCCTTGAGCAGCCGGTCGAACCGGCGCTCGTCGCGCGGCGTCCAGCCGAGCTTCATCTGCTCCCGGAACACGCCGGGCAGGAAGCCGGTGGTGACGAACCGGTTGACCGGCCCCAGCGCGCGGCTGACGAACCCGGGCAGGAACTTCAGGTCGGCGACCCCCATCAGGTACTCGCGCACCGTGTCGTCGATCGAGATCTCCGCCAGCGCCCCGGTCCAGTACTCCTCGAACGCCTGCCGGTCGGCCGGCCACATGTCCTCCGTGACCTGCAGCGTGGTGCCGAGCACGGACGAATGCCGGTAGATCTCCTCGGCCCGCTCCGGGGCGAGCGGCCCGACGAACGCCTCGTAGACGTCCTCGAACCCGCGGTACAGGCAGGCCGCGACCCACAGCTGCAGCTTCGGATCGAAGGCGTTGTAGGACACCGGGCTGGACCCGGTGGAGCGGACCTGCGCGTGCGCGACGTTGACGGCCTTCCGGTACGCCGCGCGCTCCTCGTCGGTGCCCAGCGCCACGACAGCCAGGTAGGTCACCGTCGTCCGGCTCCGCTTGACCGGGTGCTTGAACAGGTTCCCGCTGTCCACCCGGCTTTCGTACACGCCGTAGCCCACGGACGGGTGCGCGAGCTGCATGATCACGTTCGCGCTGCCGGCCAGGAGACCGGCCCCGATCACCGCGTCGCCGAGGCGGGTGGGGGCGGCTGTGGCGGTCATCGCCGGTCTCCGATCTGCTCACGTCCGTTCGCAGATATTCCAGCGCGGCCCCACCACACCTGTCAAGATGGGGGCATGGAGACGTCAGCGCTGCGCACCTACGGCGGCGTCGCCGGCGAGGACCGGCAGGCCGAGCGCCGCGCCCAGCTCATCGAGGCCGGCCTGGAACTGCTCGGCGCGCGCGATGGCGACCGCAACCTGACCGTGCGCGGCGTGTGCCGGCAGGCCGGGCTGGCCGCGCGCTACTTCTACGAGAACTTCGCCGACCGGGACGCGCTGGCCGTCGCGGTGTACGACTCGGTGGTCGAGGGCATCGCGGCGACGACCCTGGAGGCCGTCGAGTCCGCACCCGGCGACGCCCGCGCGAAGACGCACGCCGGGCTGAGCCGCCTGGTCCGCGCGATCGCCGAAGACCCGCGCAAGGGCTTCCTGCTCTTCTCCCCCACCCTCGACAACACCGTCCTGGCACAGCGGCGCGCCGCGTCCGCGCGGTGGTTCGCCGGGCTGCTCGGCCTGCAGGCCCGCGAGTTCTACGGCATGCCCTCCACCCCGCGGCTGGACCTGCTCGCCGAGATGCTGGTCGGCGGGCTCTCCCAGGCGCTGACGTCGTGGCTGGACGGCTCGCTCGAACTGTCCGAAGAGGACCTGGTGGAGCACTGCACGGAGGTCTTCCTCGCCGTGTCGAAGATCGCCTGACGACCGTTACCTAACGATCGCTAATGAGCTATGGTCGGGGGAACCACGGGAGGTGCCGCCGATGACCGCTGTCCGGATCGCGAACTTCTCCGGCTATCTGGGGGATCGCTACACGGCGATCGACGAGGCGATGAGCGGCGATCCGGTGGACGTGCTGATCGGCGACTACCTCGCCGAGGTCACGCTGGCCGCACTGGCCACCGGCTACCGGCGGGACCCCGAACGCGGCTACGTCGAGTACTTCGTCGGCCAGATCCGCCCGCACCTGGCCGCGATCGCGCAGCGAGGCGTGAAGGTCGTGACCAACGCGGGCGGCTTCCACCCCGCCGCGCTCGCGGAGAAGCTGCGCAAGGTCGCCGCCGACGAGGGCGTCCCGCTGCGGATCGCGCACGTCGAGGGCGACAACGTGCTGTCCCGGCTGGGCGAGTACGCCGAGGCCGGGCACCGGCTGGAGAACCTGGACACCGGCGCGCCGCTGGCGTCCTGGGGGCACGAGCCGCTGGCCGCGAACGCCTACCTGGGCGGCTGGGGCATCGCGGCCGCGCTCGCCGAGGGCGCCGACATCGTGGTGTGCGGCCGGGTCGCCGACGCGTCACTGGTCACCGGACCGGCCGCGTGGTGGCACGGCTGGGCCACCGACGACTGGAACGCGCTCGCGGGGGCGGTCACCGCGGGCCACGTCATCGAATGCGGTCCGCAGGCCGTGGGCGGCAACTTCGCCGGCTTCACGCGCATCCCGGACATGCTGGTGCCGGGCTTCCCGATCGCCGAGGTCGCCGCGGACGGCAGCAGCGTGATCACCAAGCACACCGGGCACGGCGGCGCGGTCACCGTCGACACCGTGACCGCGCAACTGGTCTACGAGATCCAGGGCCCGCGCTACCTCAACCCGGACGTCACGGTGCACCTGGACACCGTGCGGCTGGCCGCGGCGGGACCGGATCGGGTCGAGGTCACCGGCGCGACCGGGTCCCCTCCCCCGCCGACCACGAAGGTCGCGGTGTTCGCCGCGATCGGTCACACGCTGGTCAACACCGTCTACGTCACCGCGCCGGACGTGGACGCGAAGGTCGCCCTGCTGCGCGCGCAGATCACCCGCGAGGTGCCCGAGGGTGTCGAGCTGGACATCACCAGACTGGGCACCGCGGCCACCGACCCCGAGACGCAGTGGGACGCCACCGTCGCGGTGCGCGTGATGGCCGTGGCCGCGACCCCGGAGCCGCTGGCGAAGCTGAACCTGGCCGGCCGGCTGGGATCGCTGTACCTGCAGAGCATCCCGGGCTTCTACCACGACGGCGGCGCCGGGCTGACCTCGCGCAGCAAACCGCGCATCGACTACTGGCCGGCGCTGCTGCCGATGTCGGAGGTGCCGCACCGGGTCGTCCTCGACGACGGCCGCACGCTGCCGATCGCCCCGCCGCCCACCGCGCCGGGCCGGGGGCAGCCGGTGCACCCCGAACCGGCCGGGCAGCCGCTGCCGGAGCGGGCGCGCAAGGCGCCGCTGGGCACCGTCGCCTACGCCCGCAGCGGTGACAAGGGAGGCAACAGCAACGTCGGGGTCTGGGTGCCGGACGAGCGGGCCTGGCCGTGGCTGCGGCAGGCACTGTCCACAGCGGAGCTTCGCAAGCTGTTGCCCGAGACCGGGGATCTCGACATCGTCCGGCACGAGTTCCCGCACCTGCGGGCCGTCCACTTCGTCCTGCGCGGCCTGCTGGGCACCGGAGGGTCCGCTAACCTGCGCACCGATCAGGTCGGCAAGGCCGTCGGCGAGTACCTGCGCGCCAAGCACGTCCTGATCCCCGAGGAGCTGCTCGACCATGTCGCTGACTGAGCGCATCACCGCGGCCGTGGCGAACCCCGCGACGAGCGACGAGTTCGACCCGCACGCCGAGCTGGCCGAGGTGCTGGCCGGGATCGGGATGAGCCCGGCCGACACCGGCGGCGCGATCACGTTCCGCGGTGCGGACCCGGTGGTGCCGAGCACGCTGCGGCTGGGCGGGTCGGCGGCGATCGCGCTGGCCGCGAAGTCCGCCGCGATCGCGAAGCTGTGGCGGCTGCGCGGCGGTGACGGGCAGGACATCGGCGTCGACCTGCGCGTGGCGCCGCACCGGCTGTGCCCGTTCTACGACCGGAAGTGGGAGCTGCTCAACGGGTATCCGGCGAGCACCCCGGCGAACCCGTCACAGGCGCTGGGGTTCCGCTTCTACCGCACGGCGGACGACGAGTGGGTGATGCCGCTCAACCCGTACCCGAAGATCAAGCTGGCGGCGCAGAAGCTGCTCGGCGTGCCCGACGACACCGAGGCGGTCGCCGCGGCGATCGCGAAGTGGCGGGGCCGGGACCTGGAGAACGCGGCGGTCACGGCGGGCGCGGTGCTGCCGATGCTGCGCACGCCCGCGGAGCTGATGGCCGAACCGCACTACCGCCAGGTGCTGGCGGACCTGCCGCTGGTGGAGATCACGAAGATCGGCGACAGCGCGCCGGAACCCCTTGGCGCGGCGGAGGATCCGCTGTCCGGGGTGCGGGCGCTGGGGATGGGGCACGTCATCGCCGGCGCGGGGGTGGGCCGGGCTGCTGCGGTCGTTGC
>NZ_PQHY01000023.1:0-92160 GCF_003385175.1 Amycolatopsis ruanii | reverse complement strand
GCCAGGTTGCGCCCCGCCGACGTTGCGTCCGGCGGGGCGGGCTGTCCCGCGGGACGCAACGTCGGCGGGGCGCAACCTGGCGGGTCGGCGCAATCCTGGCTGGGCGGGTTGCCCGGCGGGGCAGGCCGTCCCGCGGGGACGGGTTGTCCGGTGGCGGGTTCCTGAGGTTGGGACCCGCCCCGATTTGGTTGGGGACCTCGCCCCGCTCGTTGATGGGGCCCTTGCCCCGTTCCTTGGTTGGGAACCTCGCCCCGTTCCTTGGTTGGGAACCTCGCCCCGTTCCTTTGGTGGGGATCTCGCCCCGCATTTTGGTGGGACCCCGCCCCGATCTTTGTGGACCCGCCCCGCTCTTTTTTCCGGGTGGGTTTCGCCCATCGATGAACGGTCCATTCATCCCTTCGCGAACGGCCCTCTCGCGCGGCCGGGCGCGTCACTGGTTCTCTCGTGCGGCGGTGGTTGGTCACTTCGCCGCCACACGACTGGCTCTCTCGTAGGTTCACGAGTGGCCTCTTCGCTCGCCGCGACCGGCCCACGAGCAGGTCCATGACTGGGTCCATGGGTGGTCTTCTCGCGGGTCCATGAGTGGTCTTCTCGCAGCTTCGTGGGTGGTCTTTTCGGGGTTCGTGCTTGGCCTTTTCGCGTGTCCGCGAGTGGCCCGCTCGTCGCCTCACGACCGGCCCCACTCGAAGGCTCACGAGTGGCCCCTTGGCGCGATCGCGAGTGGCCCACCCGCCGACCCGCGGCTGGGCACCTCGTACGTGTGCGGCTCGACATCTCGCGCCACCGCGGCTGGTCGCCCCGGAGCGCCGCGGCTGGTCGTCCCACCGCGCCGCGGTCAGTCACCTCGCGCCACGCTCACCGCGGCTGGTCGCCCCGTGCCACCGCGGCTGGTCGTCCCACCGCGCCGCGGTCAGTCACCTCGCGCCACGCTCACCGCGGCTGGTCGCCCCGTGCCACCGCGGCTGGTCGTCCTACCGCGCCGCGGTCAGTCACCTCGCGCCACGCTCACCGCGGCTTCAGCAGGTACTCCACCGTCGGCCGCAGTTCGTCCGCCGTCGGGGGCTCGTCGTCGATCAAGCCCTGGATCAGCAGTCCGTCGATCCCCGCCAGGAACACCCGCAGCGCCACCAGGTCGTCCGGGCGCACCATCGTCGTCAGCACGTCCAGCCACCGCCGCGCGGCGGGCCGCAGCTCGGGCCGTCGCGCGGCCAGCAGGTACAGCTCGTACTCCGCCATCGTCCGGCCGCGCCGCGGGCCCAGCGCCTCGGCCAGCAGCGTCGCCACCTCCGAAGCTCCCCGGCTGCCCCGCGAACGCGCCCGGTCGATCGTCCAGTACACCTCGGTCGCCATGTCGCGGGCGCACGAAATCAACGTGGCGATCAGCAAATCGTCCAGCGTCTCGAAGTGGTACGTCGTCGACGTCGTCGGCACCCCGGCCTCCGCCGCGACCGTCCGGTGCGTCACCCCCGCCACGCCGTCCCGCTCGATCACCCGCAGCGTCGCGTCGATGATCTCCTGCCGCCGCTTCTCGCCGCGCGCCCGGCGGCCGTCGCGCTGGGGTTTCACGCCGAACCGACCTCGATCAGCACCACCCCGCCGATGACCAGCGCCAACCCGGCCACGATCGTCAGGTTCACCGGCTCCCCGAGGAACAGCACCCCGATGATCGCGACCGCCGCGACCCCCACCGCCGCCCAGATCGCGTACGCCACCCCGACCGGCATCCCGCGCTTGAGCACGCTCGCGAGTGCCGCGAACGCGACGAGGTACCCGGCCACCACGACCACAGACGGCCACAATTTCGTGAAGCCCTCCGACAACTTCATCGAAACAGTGGCGGTGACCTCGGCCGCGATGGCCAGGGCGAGCAAGATGTATGCGACCATCAACCCAAACTACCGGTACGATCGTCCCGATATCCAGGGAGTCCTACACCACACTCGTGGGACTCAACTCGCGCCAATCGGTTACTCATGGGTAAATCCGGTTAGGCTCCCGCCAACCCACCACATCACGGACGAAAGGCCCCGATCATGGGTGCACTGCAGATCACGCTCGGCGTGGTCGGCGTCGCCGTAAGCATCGTCGCTTGGATCATGTTCGGCACCGGTGTGTACCGGATGGTCCGGATCATCCGGCTCGGACAACCGGACGCGACGCGCAACGGCCCGTTCGGGCCGCGCATGAAGACGCTGATCAAGGAGTTCGCCGCCCACACGCGGATGAACAAGTTCCGCCACGTCGGCCCCTGGCACTGGCTGGTCATGTGGGGCTTCCTGATCGGTTCGCTGTCCTGGTTCGAGGCCTACGGCGAGACGTTCGACCCGCACTTCCACTGGCCGATCATCGGCAACTGGAGCCTGTGGCTGCTGCTGACCGAACTGCTCGGCCTCGGCACGGTCGTCGGCGGGCTCGCGCTGGTGATCATCCGGCAGCTGAACCACCCGCGCCGCGCCGACCGGCAGTCGCGCTTCGCCGGGTCGAACTTCAAGCAGGCCTACTTCGTCGAGACCGTGGTGATCGTCGAGGGTCTGGGCATCCTCGGCGTGAAGGCGTTCAAGATCTCCAGCGGCATCGAGGACCCGGCGCTGTGGACGAGCTTCGTCACGAAGCCGCTCGCCGAGATCCTGCCGGCCAGCACGGTCGCGGTCACGATCACCGCGCTGGTCAAGCTGCTGTCCGGCATGATCTGGCTGTACATCGTCGGCCAGACGCTCACCATGGGCGTGGCCTGGCACCGCTTCAGCGCCTTCTTCAACATCTACTTCAAGCGCGAGGACGACGGCGGCACCGCGCTGGGCAAGCTCAAGCCGATGATGAGCGGGGGCAAGCCGCTCGACTTCGAGGAGGCCGACCCGGAGAAGGACGTCTTCGGCGCCGGCCAGATCGAGGACTTCAGCTGGAAGGGCTGGCTCGACTTCACCACCTGCACCGAGTGCGGCCGCTGCCAGTCGCAGTGCCCGGCGTGGAACACCGGCAAGCCGCTGTCGCCGAAGCTGGTCATCACGCAGCTGCGCGACCACGCCTACGCGAAGGCGCCCTACCTGCTCGCGGGTGGCAAGAAGGACGTCACCGGCGAAGAGGTGGGCCTGACCGGCGAGAACCCTTACGCCGGCATCGACGTCCTGGCGCTGGCCGAGGCCGAGCGCCCGCTGGTCGGCGACGACGGCGGTGTCATCGACCCCGAGGTGCTGTGGTCGTGCACCACCTGCGGCGCGTGCGTCGAGCAGTGCCCGGTGGACATCGAGCACGTCGACCACATCGTCGACATGCGCCGCTACCAGGTCATGATCGAGTCGAACTTCCCGACCGAGCTGAACGGGATGTTCAAGAACCTGGAGAACAAGGGCAACCCGTGGGGCCAGAACGCCAAGGACCGGATGGCCTGGGCCGAGGACCTGGACTTCGAGGTGCCGGTGTTCGACGGCGAGCTGGGCGACACCGAGTACCTGTTCTGGGTCGGCTGCGCCGGCGCGTTCGAGGACCGCGCGAAGAAGACCACCCGCGCGGTGGCCGAGCTGCTGCACATCGCGGGCGTCAAGTACACGGTGCTCGGCCCGGAGGAGTCCTGCACCGGTGACCCGGCCCGCCGCGCCGGCAACGAGTTCCTGTTCCAGATGCTCGCGCAGCAGAACGTCGAGGTGCTGAACTCGGTGTTCGAGGGCCGGGAGCCGGGCAGCCGCAAGATCGTCGCGACCTGCGCGCACTGCTTCAACACGCTCGCCAACGAGTACCCGGACCTGGGCGGGAAGTTCGAGGTCGTGCACCACACGCAGCTGCTCAACCGCCTGGTGCGGGAGAAGCGGCTGGTGCCGGTCGCGCCGATCGCGGACGACGTCACCTACCACGACCCGTGCTACCTGGGCCGCCACAACAAGGTCTACGAGGCGCCGCGTGAGCTGGTCGGCGCGTCGGGTGCGCAGTTCCGCGAGATGCCGCGGCACGGCGACCGGTCGATGTGCTGTGGCGCCGGTGGTGCCCGCATGTGGATGGAAGAGAAGATCGGCAAGCGGATCAACATCGAGCGCGTGGACGAGGCGCTCGGCACCGCGCCGTCGAAGATCGCGACCGGCTGCCCGTTCTGCCGCGTCATGCTCACCGACGGGGTGACCGCGCGCCAGAACGACGGCAAGGCGAGCGAGAAGGTCGAGGTCGTGGACGTCTCGCAGCTGCTGCTGTCGGCGGTCAAGCGACGCCCGCAGCCCGCGCCGGCGCCCGGTGCGGACTCCCTGCCGGCGGTCGAGTCGGACCCGCTGGAGGCCGACGCGCGGACGGACCAGGTGCCCACCGGCACGCCGCTCCCGACCGAGGACAAGTAATCCGGTTGCGCTGAGGGCCGCCCCACCGCGCGGTGGGGCGGCCCTCGACGCGTCTCCACCCAGCTCCCGCCAACGGGGGAGAGCGCCGACAAGATCTTCGTGACCGCCGCACGCCGTCATTCCCTCGCCGGCATCCGCCTACGCTCGCAGCCGAAGGCGCATGAGGCCTTGGCAACCGCCCGCGTCGGGAAGATGAGGTGGATCCAGTAGCAGGCCACCTGCCGCACGCGAAACGGCACGATGACGTGTAACGCCACACTTCGGCAGCGGGCAGCACGCGCCCACTCTTCTTCGTCTCCCAGGGCCGACTCCGATACGGACGCCGTCGCCATGAACTTGGACAAGTCGGGCAGGCCCCCAGCGGAACCGCCTTCTCGTTCCTCTCCGGTTGGGTCAGCCGCTCGGCCCGCTCGTCCGCGTCCAGCGCCGGCTTGGTCCACCTGGCCGAGATCCGCGACAGCCCGTGTCACTGGGCGCGCGAGCGACCTGCGACGGGCTCACCACCACCGACCGCGAACTTGCCGCAGGACCGTTGAACCTGCGAGTCACAACCGCCCGTTGGGGGCTCGACACCCGGGTTATTCTGTTCGTCACGCTGCCGACGCTGCCCGCGGAGGATGCTGACGCGCGCGAACGGGGCTGAGCATGGGAGTACCCGACGGGACCGGACCGGCCGGAGAGCCGGCGGTCGCGCGCGCCGGTGCCCGGTTCCCGTCCGTGACGCAGATGCGGAAGCTGACCGGCGAAAACGCCGAACCCCCTGGTCCGGAACCACAAGCTCCGGACCCCGTCCCCGCCGAGACCACGAAGACCAAGCGGGCCGCCGGTGCCCGGTTCCCCACCGAGAAGCAGCTCGCTCGGTACCGCGAACCGGAGCCGGATCCCGCGCCTGAACCGGAGCCCGAACCGTTGCCGGACCCCGAACCGCGCGAGGAGTTCAAGCCCTCGCCGCGGCCCCGCCCCGAGCCCGCCGAGCCGGAGCCGGAACCCGCCGAGCTGCTCGACCCCGACGAGGAGAACCGGCTGCGCGTGCGGCCGTACGTGCTGACCAAGGGGCGCACGCACTCCGCGTACGAGCTGGCGATCGAGACGCTGGTGTCCGTCCGGGCCGACGCCAAGTGGACCGGCCCCGCGTTGAGCGCGGAGTACCAGCCCGTGCGCGCGGTCGTCGACAGCCAGCGGTCGCTGGCCGAGGTCGCGGCGCTGCTGTCGATCCCGCTCGGCGTCGCCAGGGTGCTGTTGTCCGATATGGCCGAATTGGGGTTGCTGCACATCCACGGCATCGAGCGGACCGCCGAGGGGCGCCCGCCGCTCGAGCTGATGAAGCGCGTTCTGGACGGCCTGCAGCGGCTGTGATCCACTCGTAGGATCGGCCGGTGAGCGAGGAATCGGAGCGGCAGACCGGCGGGGGCGAAAGCACCCTCACCGTCTTGCTGGCCGGCGGTGTCAACCTGGCCATCGCGATCATGAAGGCGGTGGCCGGCGTCATCACCGGCTCGGGGGCGATGCTGTCCGAGGCGGCGCACTCGGTGGCCGACACGTTCACCGAGATCCTGCTGCTCACCGCGCTGCGCCGGTCCGGCCGACCGGCGGATGTGATGCACCCGTTCGGGTACGGCAAGGAGCGGTACTTCTGGTCGCTGCTCGCGGCGGTGTCGATCTTCGCCTCCGGTGCGACGTTCGCGCTGTACGAAGGTTTCTCGACGGTGTTCGGGGAGCCGGTGGAGCAGAGCAGCCCGATCGTCGGGTACGTCGTGCTGGCGCTGGCGTTCGCGATGGAGTCGGTGTCGTGGACGCAGGCGTTCCGCCAGGTGCGGCGGGGCGCGGCGGAGCAGAACCGGACGATCTGGAAGTTCCTGCGCTACATCGACGACCCGGCGCCGAAGACGGTGTTCCTGGAGGACTCGGCCGCGCTGATCGGGCTGGTGCTGGCGTTCGCCGGGGTGTTCCTGCACCACGTGACGGGGTCCGCGGTGTACGACGGGATCGCGTCGATCCTGATCGGCCTGCTGCTGGCTGTCGTGGCGTACGTGCTGGGGCGGACGAACCTGCGCCTGCTGATCGGCCGCCAGGCGGACCTGACGGTGGTGCGCGGGATTCGCGAGTACCTGTCGGCGGCGGGGGAGGTCGAGTCGGTGGTCGACCTGCAGACCATGTTGCTCGGCACGGACCAGATCCTGGTCTGCGCCCGCGTGGACTTCGACGACGCGCTGAGCGCCGCCGACCTCGAACGCGCGTGCGTCCGGCTGGCCGCCGAGCTGCACGACGAGTTCTCCGATGTCACCGAGGTGTTCATCGAACCGGTGCCGCGCAGCGATCCCGAGCTGAGGGCCGCGGTGCTCGCGCGGTACGGCGACATCGCGAAACGCTACGGGCGCTGACCGGCCCCACGGCCAGGCGATAGTGTGCGCCCCACCAAGCTGATCATCGAACTGTGGGGATCCGACATTGCGCAAGATCCTGAGCCTCGCCGTGGCTTTCGCGGCGTCGACGGCCGTGCTGGCCGCGCCCGCTTCCGCGGCTGAGCTGCCCGAGGGCATGACCGCCGGTTACGTCGTCCTCGACCGGCGCACCGGCGAGACCGTCGCCGGGAACGAGCACCACCAGTACCGGTCGGCGTCGCTGGTCAAGCTGTTCATCGCGCTCGACTACCTGGAGTCGCACGGGCCGGACTACGAGATCCCGGCCGACGACCTCGCGCTGCTCGAACCGATGCTGCGCTCCAGCAACGACGACGCGGCCAGCGTGCTGTGGGTGCGCGACGGCTGGGAGGAGATCGTCAACCGGATGGTGGCGAAGATCGGTCTCACCGACACCACGCCGCCGCCCGCGGAAAAGCGCGGCACCTGGGGTTACACCGCGGTCAGTGCCGCGGACGTCGCGAAGACCTACGAGTACATCCTCGAAAAGGCGCACCCGAAGTTCCGCGACTTCATCATGGACAACCTGGAGCAGGCCACGAAGTGCGCAGACGACGGGTTCGACCAGTCGTTCGGCATCCCGAGCGCGCTCCCGCGACCGGGTGCGGTGAAGCAGGGCTGGTCCGGCTTCGGCGCGGCGCCGGCTCCGGGCGAGGAGTGCGTGCCGGCGAACACCAAGCGCGTGCTCGCCTCGCCCGAGGCGCGGTCCGCGACCGAGCTCGCCTCCAGTGGGGACGTCGACCTGACCAGCCGCGTCATGCACACCTCCGGCACCGCCGACCGCGGCGACCGGCGGATCGTCGTCGTCCTGACCTCCCAGCCGACCACCCTGAGCTGGGCGGACTCGGCGGACCGGATCACCGATCTGACGCGCGAGGCGTACCGCTCCCTTGCGTGAAGCCGTGAATCAGTGGTTCACTTCTTCACGTGCCGTACCGACGTACCCCGCAGGTCCAGGCTCGCCTCGACGCCCAGCGTGAGGCGATCCTGACCGCCGCGGCCGCGCTCCTGGCCGAGCGCGGCTACGCGGGGTGCTCGGTGAGCGCCGTCGCGGAGAAGGCGGGCATCGCGACCGGCACGGTCTACAAGCACTTCCCCGGCAAGGCCGAGCTGGTCGTCGAGCTGTTCCAGAGCATCGTCGGCCACGAGGTCGCCGCGGTGCGCAAGGCCGCCGAGACGCCCGGCGACCCGGTCGAGCGGATCGTGGCGATCATCGAGACGTTCGCCGAGCGGGCGCTGAAGGTCCCGCGTCAGGCGTACGCCCTGCTCGCCGAACCCGTCGACGCCCCGATCGAGGCCGAGCGGATCGTGTTCCGGCGTGTGTTCCGGGACGAGATCGCCCGCCACGTCTCCGCGGGCGTCCGCAGCGGGCAGTTGCCGCCGCAGGACGCCGAGATCGCCGCCGCCGCCCTCGTCGGCGGCGCCGCCGAGGTGCTGATCGGACCACTGACCACCGACAGCGCCGACGCTATCGGCGCGCTCCGCACGTTCATCGTCCGCGCTCTGGGAGGCCGCCATGCCTGACACCCACGAAGTCCTCAACCAGGTCCCGCCGCTGGTCGACTACGACGTCGCCGGCGACGCCGCGCTGCTGGAGGGGCTGCGCCGGGAAGGCGGTGGCTGGGCCGAGGACGAGGTGCACGAGCTGGGCCGCCTCGCCGGCAGCGCCCAGGGCCAGGAGTGGGGCCGGGTCGCCAACGAGAACCCGCCCGTCCTGCACACGCACGACCGCTACGGCCACCGCGTCGACGAGGTCGAGTACCACCCGTACTACCACGAGCTGATGACGGTCGCGGTCGAGCACGGCCTGCACGCGGCGCCGTGGGTGTCCGACCGGCCGGGCGCGCACGTCGCGCGCGCGGCGAAGGTCCTGGTGTGGAACCAGGCCGAGGGCGGGCACGTCTGCCCGATCTCGATGACCTACGCCGCGGTCCCGACGCTGCGGCACAACCCGGAGCTGGCCGCGGTGTACGAGCCGCTGCTCGCCGCGCCGGTGTACGACTACGGCCTGCGCGTGCCCACCACCAAGCGCGGCCTGATCGCCGGCATGTCGATGACGGAGAAGCAGGGCGGTTCCGACGTCCGCGCCAACACCACCACCGCGCAGCCGGCCGGCGACGGCAGCTACGTGCTGACCGGCCACAAGTGGTTCACCTCGGCGCCGATGTCGGACATGTTCCTGACGCTGGCGCAGGCGCCCGGCGGCCTGTCCTGCTTCATGCTGCCGCGCGTGCTGCCCGACGGCTCCCGCAACCGCATCTTCTTCCAGCGCCTCAAGGACAAGCTCGGTAACAAGTCGAACGCCTCGTCCGAGATCGAGTACGACGGCGCGGTCGGGTGGCTCGTCGGCGAGGAGGGCCGCGGCGTGCCGACCATCATCGAGATGGTCAACAACACCCGCCTGGACTGCGTCCTCGGCAGCGCCTCCCTGATGCGCCAGGCCGTCGTGCAGGCCGTGCACCACGCGCGGCACCGCAAGGCGTTCGGCGCGCACCTCGTCGACCAGCCGGCGATGGCGAACGTGCTGGCGGACCTGGTCGTGGAGTCGGAGGCGGCCACGACCGTCGCGATGCGGCTGGCCGGCGCCACCGCCGACCCGGACCAGCAGGCGTTCCGCCGTCTCGCGCTCGCGGTCACCAAGTACTGGGTGTGCAAGCGCGGCGCCGCGCACACCGCCGAGGCGCTGGAATGCCTGGGCGGCAACGGTTACGTCGAGGACTCCGGCATGCCGCGCCTGTATCGGGAGGCGCCGTTGCTGTCCATTTGGGAGGGTTCGGGCAACGTCGCGGCGCTGGATTCCCTGCGCGCGATGGGCAAGCAGCCGGAGTCGGTGGAGGCGTTCTTCGCCGAACTCGACCTCGCCGCCGGCGCCGACGCGCGCCTGGACGACGCGATCGCCCGGGTGCGCAAGGAGCTGTCGGACCTGGAGGACCTCCAGTACCGGGCGCGGCGGCTGGCCGAGATGATGGCCCTGGTGCTGCAGGGTTCCCTGCTGGTGCGCTACGCCCCGAAGGCCGTCGCGGACGCCTTCTGCGCGTCCCGCCTGGCCGGGGACTGGGGCATCGCGTTCGGCACCCTGCCCGCGGGCACCGGCACCAGGGCCATCATCGAGCGGGCGTTCGTCAGCTGACGTCCTCGATCGCGGTGCCCTTCGTCTCCCGGACGAACCGCAGCGCGAACGGGATCGACAGCAGCGCGAACGCCGCGTAGATCCAGTAGGTGACCGACAGGTTCCAGCCGGCCATGCTCGGGAAGCTGACCGTGACCGCCCAGTTCGCGACCCAGTTCGCCGCGGTGCCGACGGCCAGCGCGGCGCCGCGGATGCGCAGCGGGAACATCTCGCCGAGCATGACCCACAGGATCACGCCCCACGACATCGCGAAGGAGATCACGAACAGGTTCGCGAACACCAGCGCGATCGGGCCCCACGCGCCCGGCAGGCTCAGCTCGCCGCCGACGGTGACGGCGTTGCCGAACGCGATCGCGGCCACCCCGAGGCCGACGAGCATGCCCACCGAGCCGATCAGCAGCAGCGGCTTGCGGCCGACCCGGTCGATGAAGGCGATCGCGATGAACGTGCCGATGATGTTGATGACCGGGCTGACCATCGAGATCAGCAGCGAGTCGGTGTTCTGGCCGACGGAGTGCCACAGCGTGTCGCTGTAGTAGAAGATCACGTTGATGCCGACGAACTGCTGGAACACCGCCAGCGCGATGCCCACCCACACGATCGGCAGCAGCCCGAAGCGGCCGCCGACGAGGTCGCGGACCTTGGACCGCTTCTCGGTGCGCAGGCTGCGGCGGATGTCGTCGAGCTTGGTGTCGACGTCCCCGCCCTCGACCTCGCGCAGCACCTTGCGGGCCTTGTCGATCTTGCCGTTGGCCAGCAGGAAGTGCGGCGACTCGGGGATGATCGAGGCGAGGACGAAGTAGATCACCGCGGGCACGGCCGCGGCGCCGAGCATCCACTGCCAGGGCTCGATGCCGCCGAGGTTGCCGTTGAGGTCGTGCGCACCGTCCGCGCCGATCGGGGCCAGTGCCTTGATGACCCAGTTGACCAGCGCGGACACCCCGATGCCGAGGACGATCGCCAGCTGTTGCAGCGAGGCGAGCCTGCCGCGGTAGGCCGGTGGCGCGACCTCGGCGATGTAGGCCGGGCCGATGACCGACGCGACGCCGATCGCGATGCCGCCGACCACGCGCCAGATCGCCAGGTCCCACACGCTGAACGGGAACATCGCTCCGAGGGCGCTGACCAGGAACAGGACCGCCGCGAGCTGCATGGTCCGGATGCGGCCGATCCGGTCGGACAGCAGTCCGCCGAACCAGGCGCCCACGGCCGAACCGATCAGCGCGCTCGACACGGTCAGCCCGGTCACCCCGTCACCGACCTCGAAGTGCCGCTGGATGCCGAGAACGGCACCGTTGATGTTCGAGCTGTCGTACCCGAACAGGAACCCGCCGACCGCGGCCGCGCTGGCGATGAACACGACATGGGCGAGGTGTTGTTGACCGGCTCGCTCCCCGGTCGTCGTCGAACTCACGACCCGTGCTCCTTTGCCTGAGGTGATGCCTCCATTCGGAGCAACCTACAAAATGGTCCAGTCCATGCCGTACCACCGGGTGACATGGACCACCTGATCATGGGAGGCTGAACGCATGAGCTTCGAAGACGAGGTGGCCGCGCGGCTGGCCGGGCTGCCCGGCGTGGAGGCCGTGACGCTGGGCGGGTCCCGGGCGGCGGGCACGCACCGGCCGGACAGCGACTGGGACTTCGCGGTGTACTACCGCGGTGCCTTCGATCCCGCTGACCTGCGCGCTCTCGGCTGGCCGGGCGAGGTGTCGGAGATCGGCGAATGGGGCGGCGGCGTGTTCAACGGCGGCGCGTGGCTGACGATCGACGGGCGCAAGGCCGATGTCCACTACCGCGACCTGGACGTGGTCGAGCACGAGCTGGCCGAGGCGCGGGAGGGCCGGTTCCACTGGGAGCCGCTGATGTTCCACCTGGCGGGGATCCCGAGCTACCTGGTGGTGGCCGAGCTGGCGATCAACCGGGTGCTGCGGGGTTCGCTGCCGGCCGTGGAGTTCCCGGAGGCGCTGCGGCGGTCGGCGCCTGCCGTGTGGCGCGCGCGGGCCTCGCTGACGCTGACGTACGCCGAACACAACTACGCGCCGCGCGGGCAGGTGACGGAGTTCGCGGGAGCACTCGCCACGGCGGCGATGCAGGCCGGGCACGCGGTGCTGGCCGAACGCGGAGAGTGGGTGCTCAACGAGAAGCGCCTGCTGGACCGCGCCGGCCTACGCGAAATCGACAAGCTGATCACCGGCGACCTGCAGGAGGCGGCCCGGCGGGCACGCGAGCTGCTCGGCCTGTAGGGGGCTGGACGACGGCCACGAACGACGTGGGGAGCGGCTGACGGGACTCGGTCCCGGAAATCGCTCTGGGCCGCGGCTGTG
The DNA here is from genome assembly GCF_003385175.1 of Amycolatopsis ruanii. NCBI lineage: Bacteria > Bacillati > Actinomycetota > Actinomycetes > Pseudonocardiales > Pseudonocardiaceae > Amycolatopsis > Amycolatopsis ruanii. The sequence continues at coordinate 79,964 of NZ_PQHY01000023.1, read as the reverse complement.
GAAGGTGCGCTGAGCTGGGCAGAGACGGCCGCCGGGCAGCGGGTGCTGGGCTGGTGCGGGCTCCGTGAAGGGGGAGCGCCCTGGCTGTTGCGTTTCGAGGATGACTCGGAGGCGGTGTTGCGGCCCGGCGCAGGTCGCACGGAGGTTGCGGCCTTGCGCCTGGCCGGCGAGTCTCGGGCAGCAGCCAGATCCCGGTGGAGCCCAGCGCCGGTAGATTGACGCGGCGCTGTCGCGGCGGAGTTGCACGCGGTCGAGCTGGTTCGCGCGCGGATCTGCCGTTCGGGACAGCCGGAGGCGTCTTCGGTCCCGGTGTTCGTGCACGGTGATCTATGGCTTGGACTGTGCCGGGGCGGGCCATCCCGGTCTGGACTTGGCGTCGCTGCGATGCGACGCGGCGACGATGCTCGGTGGCGATGCACCTGACGTGCTGCCAACGGCGGCGCGCTGCCCGACCCGGCCATGCCGCACACAGCCGGCCAAGCCCCCGTAGGCCACATCGTCGCACTGTGATGGCGGCACCGGCTGGGGGCGAACGGGTTCGGGCTGCTGTCTCCAGGTCAGCGGAGCGCGGACCGCTCACCACCGTCCCCCACCGCAAGCCACCGCCCGCCCGGCGGGAGCTGTTCGGCCTCTAGCGGTTGGTGTCGGCGGTGTGGAAGTTCAGGTACGCCCGGGACGGCGTCGGGCCGCGTTGGCCCTGGTAGCGGGACCCGACGGCGGCCGAGCCGTACGGGTTTTCGGCCGGGCTGGTGAGCCGGAACAGGCACAGCTGGCCGATCTTCATCCCCGGCCACAGGGTGATCGGCAGGTTCGCCACGTTCGACAGCTCCAGCGTGATGTGCCCGGTGAAGCCGGGGTCGATGAAGCCGGCGGTGGAGTGCGTGAGCAGTCCGAGCCGTCCCAGCGACGACTTGCCCTCGAGCCGCCCGGCGAGGTCGTCGGGCAGCGTGACCAGCTCGAACGTGGACGCGAGCACGAACTCACCCGGGTGGAGGACGAACGCGTCGTCGCCGTCCTTCTCGACCAGCGAGGTCAGCTCGTCCTGCTGGAGCTTGGGGTCGATGTGGGTGTACTGGCTGTTGTTGAACACCCGGAAGAACCGGTCCAGCCGCACGTCGATGCTCGACGGCTGGAGCATCGCCGGATCGAAGGGGTCGATGCCGAGACGGCCGGCTTCGAGCTCTTTGCGGAGGTCGCGGTCACTGAGCAGCACGCTCTAACCCTAGGCAGCCCGCATGTGCCGCGCGTAGGTGGGATCCAGCTTGAACACCCGGCCGAGCCGGTCGACGTAGCGGCGGCGTTCGAGTGCGCCGATGTACTCCTGCAGCGCCGTGGCGCCGGGGATGAAGCGCCGCGCGGTCTCGGCGGCGAAGTTGCCCGCGGCGACGGCGAGGATGGCGCCCTGCGCGATCGGGTCGTTGGGGATCTCCAGGAAGTCGGCGTTCGTCTTGCCCAGCACGAGCCGGCTGATGGAGGAGTGCACGGCGACCGAGACGTGGGACAGCACCTTGCCCACGGCGCCGCGCCCCGCGCCGATGGCGGCGTGCGACTCGATCAGGGCCTTGGCGAGGCGTTTGCTGTCCTCGTCGGGGATGAACTCGGTGGACGCGAGCAGCCAGAACAGGCGCCAGGCGTCCTCCTCGGTGGCGGGCAGGAGTTCCTCGTCGATGCCGAGCAGCCAGCCGACGTAGCGCCAGAGGTGCAGGATGTCGGCGCGCTCGCGGTCGCTGAACCGGATGCCGAGCAGCTGCGTGCCGTAGACGAAGACGAGCGAGAAGAGGAGCAGCGTGCCGGCGGTCTGGACCTGGTTGACCGGCTTGTCCCACTCGTCGTAGTCCCAGTCCGGGCGGCGGTTCATGGCGGCGCGGACGTGGGCGTGCACGAGCCGGACGCGCAGGGCGGAGGCGTAGCCGCTGTGGCCGATGGCCAGCGCGCCGGGCGTGGTGACGTCCATCCACCAGGCCGCGGTTTCCACGAGGCGCTGGCTGGCCATCCGCTCGATCTCCCCGGTGGCGACGAGGGTCTTCGTGGCGCGCGAGGCGAGGTAGCCGCCCATGAGCGACATGTCCCCGAGCGGGAAGAGGCCGAGGACGCCGGTGCGGATGATCGCTTTCGCGCCCCGGTCGAGGCGGACGGGATCGACCCAGTACGGGGTGGCCTCGACGTGCTCGAAGAAGTCGACGAGCTCTCGCGGCGGATCGTCGAGGCTGTGGATGCCGTCGGTGAGGGCCTGTTCGAACAGCCGGCGCCCCTGGTGCCCCGGCAGCCGACGGAACATCGCGACGACGGCGTCGGCCTTGGGGTCCTGCGCCTGGGCGAACTCCCGGAAGCGGCGCATCTGGCGTTCGGTCGCGCGGATGTCGTGCTTCACGAAGAGCTTGGCCGCCAGGCTGAAACCCCCACGGCGGAACAACTCGGGATCCGGCAGTCGCTCATCCATGCACACCCACCCCTTTCGACAACGAGTGTTGTCACTTGCGCCCCACGGAGTCAAGGGGGTGGCTTCGCAGAGGAGCGACGTTGTGTATGCTGTGCGTCGCTGCGGATGTAGTTCAATGGTAGAACATCAGCTTCCCAAGCTGAGAACGCGGGTTCGATTCCCGTCATCCGCTCTTCGCAGGTCAGAAGGGGTGCCACCCGATCTTGGGCGGCACCCCTTCTGCTATCTCCAGCAACATCCCAACAACATCATGCGGGCCCTCTGCGGTGCTCCTCGACGAGCTTCGAGAGCCGGTCCGCGATGTGCTGATCTGCCTCGCTCGTGGCCCGCTGGTAGATCAACGCGGCCCGCATGTCGTCGTGCCCCATCCGCGCCATGAGGTCCCGCGTCGACATGCCCGCCTTCGAGGCCCAGACGTTGCCCGCGTGCCGCAGATCGTGGAAGTGCAGCCCCTCCAGTCCGAGCTTGGTCACGGCCTCGGTCCACCGGGTCCGCTGGTTGAAGTTCGGCCGGCGGATCGCCCCACCGGACTTCTCTCCGGTGAAGAGCAGCGCCTCCGGGTCCGGTCGCACGAACTCCGACAGGTGCTTGAGGATGTCCGGCCGGATGGCTTGCGGCAGGGTCACCGTCCGCACCCCGGCCCGGGACTTCGGCGGCCCAGCCACCACGCCCTGACCGGGCACCTCGACGAACTGCCGCACCACGCGAACCTGACTCGCGTCCTCCGCCACGTCGCACCGCCGCAGCGCGGTCACCTCGCCGAACCGCAGCGACCCGAACGCCGCAAGCAGCACCATCGCGGAGAACCGCTCCGGAAGGGCCGCTGCGATCTCGAAGACCTGCCCGACCGTGACCAACGGCCGCTCCTCGGGCGTCTCCTTCTCCGCGCCCGGGATCTTGCACGGGTTCTTCGCGATCAGCTCGTCCGGATCCACTGCGGTGTTCAACACGCCCCGAAGCAGCCGGTAGCACTTGGCGAGCACCGACGCCGATACCCCGGCCGCCAGCCGATCAGCCCGCCACTGCCGAAACGTCGCCGCCGACAACCGGTTGAGCGGAACGTCGCCGATGAAGGGCGTGATGTGCTTACGCAGCAACCACCGGTACAGCTCGACCGTGCGCGGCCGCAGCCCCGGCCGTTCGACGATCCACCGCTCTGCGTACTCGGCCAGCGTGATCTTGGCGCGGTCCGGATCAGTCCAGTCCCCGGCGACAATTATCGCCTCGACCCCGTTCAGCCAGCGATCCGCATCCCGCTCCTTCTTGAACCGATGCGGAGCGAAGTGCCGCTTCCCGTCCGGACCGAGGTAGCTCGCCTGGAACTCACCGAGGGAGGTCTTGCGGATGCTCCCGAACCGCCGCTTGCGTCCCTTGTTGTTGGGCATCAGGCCGCCTTCCCCAGATCCCGCAGCACGGAAGCCCGCGTGATCGGCTCGACCCGTCCGGCCGCCACGAACGCCTCCAGGTCCTCCACCGCCAGTCGGACGTGCGCCCCGACCTTGTGGAACGCGATACGCCGCTCCGCGATCAGCCGCCGGATGAACCGCACGCCGGTGTTGATGTAGTCCGCCGCTTCCTCGACGGTCAGGTACTTGGATTCCAAGATCTCGTCCCCCAATCGATCAGGCCACCAGTGGCGTTGCCGAAGTTTCTTGACCGGGCGGATTGGCCGCGAGGAGTGCTCTGTCGTACTCGGCTTTCCAGGTGATCCGCTCTGCGATTGCCCGCATGAGCAGGTGCGCGCGTGGTGGTGCGTCCTGGTCGCCGGGCTGGACCTTGCGCCAGATCAGCCGCGAGGTGTCCTGCTCGGGCTTGACGATGCCGACGCCTGCGAGCATGTCCCGCACGAACGCCTTGCGGTCGGCCTTGTGGTCCGCGAGGGACTTGCCCGACCACTTGCGCGAGACGAGCACTCGCCGGCCGGGGAGCCCGAGGGTGGTCCTGCGGTGTGCCCGTCCCTTGCAGTGGCCCGGAGTCATCCGGCTGGTCGCGCCGAGTGGCTGGATGCCGTAGAGCAGCCACACGGCACAGCGGGGCGAGCACGGGGTGATCGCGAGTTCGGCGTGGAGCCGGTCGTGGTGATCCCGCTGTCTGGCGGTGCTGGCCTCGACCACCTCGCCGGTGGACTTGGTGAGGTATTTGGTCAGGTAGCCGATGTGCCGCCCGGCTTCCTCTGAGCCGCCGAGGATGCCCTTGGAGTGCACCTGCCGCCCGAACGTCACCACGTGCGCGGGCTCCTCGACCTCCTCCACCGCCTCTTCCCACGGCGTTAGGGGTTCGTGCTTCTCCGGATCCACAAACCCCTTCACCCGCGCGTCCCAGACCGGCAGCCGGTCCCCGCCGTAGACCAGCTCGTCATGGGGCGGCCACCAGACCTGGTGGTAGGTGGCCTCGGTGACCTGCCGCAGCACCTCATGCGGAATCGACCCCCGCAACGCCGCGTGCAGGTGCGGTGCGGTCCGCTTTTGCGGTTCGACGGTGGCGAAGTACTGCACGTCCCAGCCGACGACGCGGCGGAGGTTCTGCCACCACCGATCCACCAGCGACGCAAAGTGCACCGCATCCCGCGCCGCCCGCCGGTAGTCATAGCTCGCCGGATCGACCGGGGTCCCGTCCTCGCGCACCCGGCCGTAGGTGTCGCAGGTCAACGTGACGAACATGGACGGCCGGAACTTGCCCGCGTACTCCCGGCCCACGGTGGTCTTGGCGACCTTCTTCCGGGGCAGGGTGGGGGCGTCTTGCCGCCGCTTGGTCGACCGCTTCACCGGCCGCTTCGACGGCGGGTCCGGCGAGGGCAGCCGTCCGCGCATGCCGAGTTGCCGAAGTTCCTCATCAACACTGCGGATCTCCTCTCGCAGCTCGTCGGCCTGGCCCTCCTCCCCGTGCTCGACCGCCTCGCGATACCGCGCCACCAGATCCGCGCGGAACTCCATCAACTCCTTCTGCTCAGCCGTGGGCGGGGCCGGGGTGAAGTCCGGCTCCTCGGTCAGGTGCCAGCCCTCCCGGCACTGCGCCATCCGCAACGCCTTGGCCTTCTTGGCACACGGCCCGCAGACGCTCTCCACGGTGGAGCCGCAGGGCACGGCGACGTAGCGGAGTTCGCCGGTGTCGGGGTCGCCGACTTCCATCGTGAACGGCCGAACGCACACGCCGTGTTTCTCGGCGGTGGCCTTCATGACCTCGGTGGACAGCGGCAGCCGCATCCGTTCAGCACGAGTGCTCACGCGGCCACCTCCCGCCGTGCCCAGCCGTGCAGGGTGGCCAGTTCCACGTCCTGCTCCACCCCACGCGGCAGATCCGGGAACAGCGCCCGCTCGTACCGCACGGCACCCCAGACGTGCACCGGAACTCCGGTCGCCATCCGACCCACCACGGTCAGATGCACGGACGGGGCATCCTCGAGCCGGGTGGCGGTCACGGTCACGCCGTCGAGCGTTCGAGCCCAGCCCAGCAGCGCGGAGGCGAGCCCGTCCAAACCGACCTCGTGCAGGTGCACCGCCACGGGCTCCCGCCAGGTCGTGCACTCGACCGAGACGGGCGAGGGCACCGCATGCTTGGCGAGGTGGTCCCGCAGCGCATCGAGGTAGGGCACCACGTCGTGGCTGGTCATGCCGCCGCACCCCCGATCGAAGCGATGCGGCCGGTGACGAACGCTTCCAGGGCCTTCACGGTGTCGTCGGGCACCCATCCGGCCCGGACCCGCAGGGGTTCGCGCAGTCCTTCGCCCCAGACGTAGCCGACGCCGGCTTCGGTCTCGGCGATCCGGTTCGCCCACGCACCCCGCTCATACGCCTGGTCACCAAGGACCATCCCGACGTGGGATTTCGAGGTGACGCGGAGGCAGATGCGGCGGGGGAACAGTTCCCGCACCGGCACTGTGTCCTTGGTCGGTTCCTGCACGTAGCCGCGGACGGTGAACCCGAGCGCCCGGCCCTGCGTGGTCAGCAGCGCCACCCGCTCCACGATCTGCTCACGCGTCTTGCGGTCGGTGTACTTGGTCAAAGCCCCGATCTCGTCGAACTCGACCAGCTCCAACGGATGCTCACTGGTGATCGGGACCGAGCGGACCCGCCCGGCGAACTCCGTCTTGCGCGCGTCCATCGAGGCCACCAGGTCATCCAGCACCGCCAGCGCGTCCTTCGGGGTGACCGCGTAGCGATGGAAGATTCCGCGCCCGTACGCCAACTCCATGCCCTTCGGGTCGATCCCCGAGACCCGCACCAGGCCATCCCGGATCGCCGGAGCGATCGACACCAGCGGGCACCACATCATCGAGTTCTTCCCCGCACCGCTCGCCCCGGCGACCAGGGTGTGACTGCCGGAGCCGTGCAGTGGGACATGCCAGTCCTGCCCGTACTCGGTGCGCCCGGACCACACCCGCCGCAGATCCACCGCCCGCTCCCCGACCTCCGGGCACGGCACGGGCGCGGCGAGCAAGTTACGGCGCTGAAAGTCGATCGAGACCACGTTCGGGGCGATCTCCCGCACCTGGCACCGGCTGACCTTCCGGGCGGAGGCCAGAGCACGGGCGGCGTCGTCGAAGTCCTCCGGCTTCTGCCCTGGCATCAACCGGACCTGAACCTCATCCCAGGACGGCCCGGAGCGCACCCGCTTCACTCTGGGCACCCGCACCCCGGCCGACCGCTGCTCCCGGGACACCTTCTTGCGCCCCACCAGCGTCACTGTCACGTCGACGGGGATCGCGTCGTCCTTGACGCTCAACCCGCAGGCGTGCAGCCACTCCGGCAGCTTGGGCATGTAAATCGCCCACTTCTGCCACCACGTCCGCAGCACGCGCCCGGCCCACTGGTCGTAGGACACGAGGTGGAACCACCGCCACGACGCCAGCCCCGAGGCCACCACGGTCAGGGTGACGACCAGCGAGAGCCAGCCGAGCCAGTAGCACCAGGCCGCCACCGCCACCACCGTGAGGCTGGTGCGGGGGTGCATCACGATCTGCGCGACGACCCAGAACGCGCCCTTGCACAGCCACCACAACGCCAGGAACACCACCGCCACCGCGGCGAGGGTTTCGGCGAGGCCGGCGAGTGCCTTGCCGAGCTTGTGCAGCACCCAGACGACCACGGCCAGGGCACCGCTGCCGAGCAGGAGAACTCCGAGGGTGTGCGCGTCCATCAGCGGCCACCCCCAGACGGAATGTCCAGGGGCAGCCGCCCCGCGCACGTAGCGCACTCAGTGTCCCCCGGTGCCAAACGGGCGAACTTGCGGCACGCACTGCACCGCGCCGGGACGCGGTCTCTTGACGCTGGTTGTGTACGGTTGTCTATGGTCTTCAACGTCTGCTCCGTCAGGTGTGGACAGCGCAGAAGCGGGAGAGGTTGGTAGCCAGGTTCCGCTTCTGCGCCTAACAACTCGGGACGTGAATCGGGGCGCACGACATCGCCGCACGAACCGTTCGCGCGTTAGCTTTCGTCCTATCCGGACTCAGAGGCCTTCGGCCGACTTCCGTTGGCAGGCCTTACAAACAAGCACCTTGCCTCGAATCACTCGTTGCCGTTCTCCGCAGATCCAGCACCGACGCCGGATGAACCAGCGGCGTCGGGAGCGCGGTAGCCTCGGCGACACCACCATCACCTCCCCTCGTGGTTGTGGGTGGGATGGCACGGAGACGAGCGGGACGGTCACGCTCCTTCACTCGTCCCCGTGCCGGGTTCAGGAACTCCGCCGGTCCGTCACGAACGTGCCCTTGGACGGGATCGTGATCACCAGGCCGCGCTTGCGCAGGATCTCGATCGCGTGCCGGGCGGTGCCGAGCGAGACGCCGTACTCCTTGGCGAACTCCCGCTCGCTCGCCAGCGGCGTGTGCGGAGGCAGGTCCCCGGCCTCGATCCGCGCCGCCACGTGGTTCGCGACGTTCTCGTACATGTAGCCCGGCGGACCCGGCTGCTCGTTCAGCGGAAACTTGGGTGGCTTGGTGTCGTGACAGGTCATCGTGACCACACCCGTCACGCGGCCTTGGCCGACTCAGCCGGCCCGCCCTGCGACTTGCCCCGGCCGCCACCCGCGTTGGCCGCCTTGAACCCGGACGCCCGGTACACGTACGACTGGTACTTGAACTCGCCGTTCCCAGCCACACGCGGCTCTGCGGTCAAGCCCTCCAGCTCGACCGGCCGCATACCCGGCAGCACCTCACCGGTGGTGGGCACCGGCTGGACGTCCGCCAGCAACGTGACCTCGAACGAAGCCCGCTTTGCATTCGGCTCCGACGGGTCGGTCACCGTCACCTTCCACTGCCGCTTGCCCGTGATCTCGTCCACCCGCTGACGAGCCGGACGACCCGCCGCCCGGTCCTCCCGCGACTGGTACTCGTTGTCCGGCGACACCTCACCCACCATCACCAGACCCTGCGGAAACGCCTCATCGAACTCGACCGGGAACCGGTGCCCCCTGCTGATCGCCATCTCTTCGAACTCCTCGTGTCGTGGCCCTCTCGGCCGGTTTAGACCCCTAAACACCCGATCCATAGTGCGCCCTGCCGTGTCTAGGGGGTCTAAACAGCAATGTACCGGCCCCTAACGGCAGGCGTCAAGGGGGTCTAAACTCCGACCTCGTGAGCACCGAGGACTTCGACAGCGTCCGGCGCGACCCCGACCCGATTCGGCGGGGCAAGCGCGCAACTGAGCTGCTCACGACCTACCAGCAGCGAGCGACCGAGCTGGCGCGGCTCCGGAAGGCCGCGATCGAGGAAGCGCACCGTGAGCTCGGTATGAGCTACACCGAGATCGCCGGAGCGCTCGGCATCACGAAGGGCCGGATCACGCAGATCCGCAGCACGGCACCCGCCGCCGAGCGCGCGTTCTTCGGGGTCGGCCCGGTGAGCATCGGCGTGCCGTACCGCTACCAGACGACCGACCGTGAACGCCCGCTGATCGCGGCCGAGGACGCCGAGACCGCCAACCAGCTCGAAGCCGTGTTGACCGCGCTCTCCCTCGCCACCTCCCGCTACCAGATCGAGCCCGACCGGACCGAGCCGCCGGCGGGAGACACGATCGTCGTATGCGGACCGAAGTCCGCTCCCATCGGCGCTGATCTGCTCTCCCGTGATCCCGCCTTGGCGATGATCGAGGACGACGGCCGGTGGTGGATCGAGCAGCGCGAGGACGGTACGCGGCTCGGCTCACCCAGCGACGAGCCTCAGCCGCAGTCGGCCGACGTGGCGTATGTGGCCCGGCACATGATCGACAACCGTGTGATCATCCACATCGCGGGTATCCACGGCATCGGATCACTCGGCGCGACGCACTACCTCCGAGCGCATCTCGCCGACGTGTTCCGGCAGGTTGGACAGCAGCCGATGTCGCTGGTCGCGCGAGCGACCTACGACGGGCTGACCATCACCGACAGCGAACTGGCCGCAGGACCCTACGTTTGGTGAACACATGCGAGTCACAACCGCGCAACTCCCGCCCATGGAAGAGAGCGCCGACAAGATCTTCGTGACCCCGCACGCCGTCATCCTCCTCGACGGAGCATCCGCCTTCGTCCCCGTGCCCGTCCCAGCCTCCGCCTACGCCGACTACCTCGGCCGCCTCCTCGCCGCTGCCCTCACCGCCGATCCAGCCGCCGACCTGCAAGAAATCCTCGCCGAAGGCATCAAGGCCACCGCGGCGCACTACGACCTTCGAGCAGGGGAGTCGCCATCCAGCACGGTCACGATCGCCCGCGAACGCGACGAGCACCTTGACCTGCTGCTTCTCGGCGACAACACGGTGATCCTCCCCGGCGGCGAAATCCTGACCGACGACCGGATAGACCGCCTGGACCTCGAACCCCGCCGCAAGTACCGCGAACGCCTCGCCGCCGGCCACGGCTACGACGACGAACACCGCGCACTGCTCCGCGAACTACAAACGCAGCAGGCCCAGTACCGCAATAAGCCAGGCGGTTACTGGATCGCGGAGGCAGATCCCCTTGTCGCACGTCAGGCCGTTTTGACAGCACGATCACTCAGCGACACTCGATGGTTCGTTATCGCGAGCGACGGCGCTTACAACGTCATGGAGCACCTAAACCTGGTCGATTGGGCCGACTACGCGAAACTTGACGGGAGAGGCCTCATAACGCTACTTCACCACTGCCAAGAGTGGGAAGAAAACGATGGGACAGCCCGCCGCATGCCGCGAGCGAAGAAGCATGACGATAAGTCAATTGCTGTCGCTAATCCTTCTCAAGAAATAAAGCCAGCTACGACCCCTCGATCTCATCGAAGCTCAACTGGTTCGCCGCCTGGGCAAAGGAACCTTTAGGACGCGACTTTTCCGAGGATGCGAGTTTGGAGTTTCGGCCGCATCTTGAACGTTTTCCAGTCGGGCAGAACAAAGCCAAGGGAGGGTTCCTGTAATGGAGGGTTCCTTCCGCTTCAACATCGCCAGAGAGCTTGACGAGAAATCTTCGTTCATGGGCTTTCGCGGCCAGATGGTACTGATCATCGCGGCTAATCCGCTAGGTGGTTTTAGCAGCTTTCCGGACAAACGCCTTCCAAGTCAGAAGATATTTAGCCTGCAACTGGATCGGGAATTCCTCCGCTGAGCCTTCCCAGTGGGCATACCAGCGTGAGATTCCGAGTTCGTCGTTCGCAACTTCGATGCTCAATTCCCTTCTGGATTCTCGAGAATCATCGTCGTCGAGTACAAACTTCATGGCCCCTAGTAAGCGACGAGCTTGCTTCCTTCTGGCCTCCGTCGCGGCCTCGAAGTTGATCGTTTCTAGAATCGCTAATGTTGCCTCGCCAAATTCATCAAACCCAGCTAAGGTATATCTGGGTGCTATGAACCCTGTTTGAGGATCTAAAGTTAGATGTGACCACGGGTCCTCCGTAGTGGGATCGATAAGTCGGGGCTCTCCGTCGCCGCCTAGGGGGAATCTTTCTCCCTTCTTTCGATTACATGTCGTACAAACCCGAATCATGTTTTCCCAATCGAATGCCTTTTGAGGGAACGTGGCAATCGGTCTGAAGTGGTCAACATCTGATGCGAACGAATCGCTACAGTAGGCGCAGCGCACGCGAGATCCAGCCATGGATGCCAAGGCCTCATTGATTGGTTCCGAAGCCTTCGTGGCACGAAATCTCTTCCAGGCGGCTCGCGTGTCTGCAACCGATGCATTCGCGATGCTCTTTGTCTTGCGAAAGAGCGCAAGTCTGTCTTGTAGCTTCAATTCGACGCGGTGTAGCCGTCTCAATTTTAGCCCTCGACTTCAGCGAATAGATCAAGTTGACGCATCTCTTCGAGTTCCATGCCGGAAAGGGGGAGCTGCCGCTGCTTCGCCAGCAAGCGAGCACGTCGCTCTCGAGCCGTCACGGCTCGGGGTGACCGTGTGTGGTCTAGCCCGAATGCCGATGTCAACAGGATCTCATTAGGGCGGCCAGCGACGATTTGATTAAATTGATGCTCATCAATCATAAACGGCGCACCCTCGCCTGGTTGAGGCAGGTGGTAAATCCTCCCATTATCGGCTGCTTGGCAAACTAGGGGACTGTGTGTGGTGATTAGAAACTGAATACGAGGGAAATGGCTCTTTAGCCAGAAACCGATCTCTCGTTGCCAGGCGGGATGGAGGTGAGCGTCAACCTCGTCGATCATTACGACCCCAGGCCGGTCAACCACAAACTTTCCTGAATCATCTCTGATGACCAGGTCGCGTGGGCCGTACACTTCCACCATGTGGCGAAAGATATCGATCAACATGGCTACTGCGGAACGATAGCCATCGCTCATATCCGTCAGTGGCATAATGCGATCGGCGGAATCTTTGATCCATACGCCTTCTGAATCAACTTGGTGGATCGTGATGCCATTCCGAAGGAACTCATCACTAAGAAGGCTCAAGAGCGCCTCTAGTACAAGTGGCTCGTGCTCGCGCTCTTCAAGTTTCTTATACTGAAGCTGCTTTATCCACTCTTCACCTTCTGCGAGCGTAGCGTCCTCCTTAAACAGAGTTGCGAATCGGGGAACGCGGCCAGGGATGACCATAAGACGCTGAGCATCTGGGGAGCTGCCGTACAGGCGGCGGAAGGGGCCGTAGCCCAGTGTGAACCATCCTTGAGTCGATTGCTGCCAAGGGCCATTTATTGCGCCCTTCTTTTTGTGGCGGAAGACGTCAGCTGGAGTTATCTCGTAGACCGGCCCCTGTCGTTCAATCTCAACCTCGGCCCAAAATGTTCCTGCTACGGGATTGCCTCCCTGTCGGGTTTTGTCATATTCATGATGGGGTTTGACTTCCACGGAAATGGTGCCGCGTTCTAGTCCATCCTGTACCCAGCCTCGTAAGTCGGGTAGCAATGAACGCACCTGGTCGGGGCCCAGCAGGGCAACGGCAATGGCCTTCAATAGTGAAGTTTTACCGGATCCGTTATCCCCAGTGATTGCAGCCCAGCCAGGATAGCGATCCACGTCAGGTGCGAAGTTAAAATCAGCGTCTTCGAAACCTTTGATTCCTCGTAGTACGACTCGTCTAATGTACATATCTCCCTGGCCTCTCCGAGGTGTCATAGCTTACGGATCCTCGCGAGTCCCTGCTAGACCGGCCACACTTCCTCTATCTAGCTGCCGAATCTGGCTCTATGGGATCAAGAGCGGCGCGCAAGCGCGCCGCTGGCCGCTCGGCCTGCCGCTCCGCTTCGGCCGGCGGCCCAGCGCGAGCGTGCGACGCAGGCTAGTGAACTACCAGGTCAGCATGTCCAGCAGACGCAGGTCCGTGACCGCCGACAGCCGCCTGACCTTCTCCTCGGCATGAGCGGCCACCATCTCCCGAAGGCGAACAAGCGCGCCGGACGACGTAGCCGCTAGGAGATCCGCTCGCACTGCCGCCCATGTGATCGAGCGAAACCCCAGCTCTGGGTACCTGGCCCCCTGCGTCCGCGCTTCCGCCCTATAGGCGGTGAAGACGTGCTGGTCGAGGATCGGGAACAGAGCAGGACGCTTCACGTGCAGGACCTTGCTTACCTTCGCGTGGCTCACCCCGCGCGGCCGAGCATCCATGAAGTGGCGGTACAGCGAGGTCATCGCGTCATAGAGACCTCCGCGCGTCCCAGGATCAGCATCACGAAGGTCACTGCCCGGTGCGACCCACGGCGCATCCTTCGCCTGCTCGACGAACCAGTCCACCTCCCGGCCACCGATCCGGGAGCGCACAACCCGAGTCCGAATCACCTCGGCCGGAGTCAACAGGTACGGGTCGCCCGGACCCGGCAAGTCGTAGCGCGGCGGCGTGCGCTCCGGGTACCCCTCTAGCGTCGCGATCGCATCGCGCAGGGAGATCGACCGCCCGGCCACCACGAGTACCTGATCCGCATTAGTTAGCTCTGCCACCACCTAATTGTTCAGGTCAGGAGTGCAACGTGAAAGTTCAAAGCCCGGGGCTCCGCCCCGCACCCCGGCACCGCTTCGGAGATCAGGGGAGGACCAGTCCGGTGACCTCCTCACGGCGCGCCCGAGGGCAGCCAGCCCGGCCGGCACCGGTCAAGGGCGCTTCGCGGCCTCCGGCAAACCCTTGACCGGCGCCACCCGGCCTGGCAGGGGTGAACCCGCGCCGCGACGAGATCACCTCAGCGCCAGCCGTCAGCGAGGGCAGCTCTCAGCAACATGCCAACAACATGCCCCGGTCAACCACGGTCAACAGGGGTACCCCGCGCACACTAAGAACCACAGGTCAGGGCCGTTTTCCTGGCCTCCGGCTATGGTTCCCAAGCTGAGAACGCGGGTTCGATTCCCGTCATCCGCTCTCCGCAGGTCAGAAGGGGTGCCATCCGGGTTCGGGAGGCGCCCCTTCTGCTGTCTCCAGCAACATCATGCGGCCACGGCGGTGCTCCTCGACGAGCTTCGGGAGCCGCTCCGCCTAGGCCGTCGGCCCCGGCACACCTCCCGCTCCAACCGTCGTGACGTCATCAGCGGCCCTGCCGCCCGAACCTCGCCCGAGGCTCGCTTGCGCCTGTGCAGCGCGTCCGTTCGTATGCTCTGTTCGACTCAACTCAGGGGAGATCGACATGACGTCGCTCGAGACGATGAGCGAACGGGAGTTCTTCGCGAATGTGGGGCGGCGGCCCGGCATGTTCGTCGAGCGCGGGACCTACCACGCGATCAGTTCCTTCATCACCGGATACGACCAGCACGCCATGCGCAACGGCGGCGGATGGCTGCGCGAATTTCACGACTGGGTCTTGCGGAGGCGCGGCCTCGAGAGGAGCCCTCTGGTCTGGAGCGCCGAAGTGCTGTGGCTCGCATTTCCTGATGGAGCCTTCCGCTCACGTGGCTTCGACCTCACGGCCGACGAGAACGCGCACGCCATCAACGTGCTGTTCGAGTTGCTGGACGAGTCCCTGGCCGAACGCGAAGCCGCCGACGATGCTCCCGCGAGTGCGTAGCGGCATGTGCGATCAGGGGGAAGGCAAGCTGTGATCATCCACGGTTCGGGGGAATCCGAACAACCTCGCTGCCCGACCGCCAACACGGCACCCCGCCAGCCGGCCACCGCAGCGCGCATCTGAGCCTGATCTCGAACGCCTCCCGCCGCCTCACCGAGACACGTTCCCGGCGCCGGCCGGGCTCGCGTTCGGGGGACGGCGTCCCGATCAACGCAGCCACCAGGTCGCCGAGGATGTCCCACATCCGGCAGAAGTTACCCGCCCGCAAGACGAACGCAGGGCACAGTAGTCAGGTGGACGATCGAGGTCTAGACCGGGACGGGACGATCGCGCGCGAAGGCTCTCTGGATCGCGTGTCCACAGAGTTCGCCCCCGTCGTGGAGGCGTTTCGGAGGCGCGTCGTTGGGACTTTCGTGCGGCTTCACAGCGCCTACCTCTACGGCAGCGTCCCGCGCGGCACCGCCCTCCCCGGCACCTCCGACCTCGACGCCCTCCTCGCCCTCCACGACGAGCCCACCGACGCCGACCGGCGCGAGGCCGGGCGCATCGAGGACGCCCTCGACCGCGAGTTCCCCCAGATCAACGGCGCCGGCATCCAACTCGACAGCGCCCGCACACTCCTCAGCGACGCCGAACGCCACGACGGCGGCTTCTTCGTCGCCTGCCTGTGCACGCCCCTCCTCGGCCCCGACCTCGCCGAGCACCTGCCCCGCTATCGCCCCACGTCGGTGCTCGCGCGCGAGACGAACGGCGATCTCGGAGCGCTGCTCCCGGACTGGCGCAAGCGCGCCGCCGAGGTGACCGACCGCGAACGCCAGACCCTCAGCCGCACGGTCGCGCGCCGGATCGTCCGCACCGGCTTCACCCTGGTCATGCCCCGCTGGGGCGGCTGGACGAGCGACCTCGCCCGATCCGCCGAACTCTTCGGCCACTACTACCCGGACCGCCGCCAACAGATGCGCACCGCCGCCCGGACCGCCCGCGAACCCACCGCCGACCCGGCGATCCTCGCGATGCTGATCGACGACCTGGCCCCCTGGCTCGCCGCCGAGTACACCGCCACCCACGGTGAGCGGACACCACGGCCCTGAGTCCGCACAGGACAACGCCCCGGGATCACTCCGACGTGGTCTTCGCCCTGCGCGCCGCCGCCATCCGGCCTAGCTTGGGTCGGATGGTGCGCCGTGTTCTCGCAACGACCTTGATCGCCTTCGCCGCCGCCGGCTGCTCGTCCGGTGGCGACGACCAGGCCGCGCCCACCTCCGCGCCGCCCACCAGCGCCGGCGCGTCGATCGTCGACGTCGCCTACCGGAACGGGCAGGTGGATCCCGCGAACCTCGTCGTGCCGGGGAAGGTCGGGCAGCCGCTCCAGGTGAACGTCACCTCGGACCGCGCTGACGACATCGTGGTCGACGCCTACCCGGACGCGAACGCCGACGTCGCCCCGACCGAGCCCGAGGACCTCGACGTCACCCCGACCCGCACCGGCACGTTCACCATCCGGCTCGCCGGTGCGAACGTCACCCTCGTCACCGTCGAGGTCAGCTGACCAGCTCCCGGAGCGGCCCCGACAGCCGGGCCGCGAGCGCCACGTCGACCTGTGCTGCCTCGGCGAGCAGCGGTTCCACGACCGCCCCGAACGCGCGCCGCAGCTCGGCCGGCTCCACGGTCCGGACCAGGGTGTCCGCGAATGGCGCCAGGACGTCCGCGGGCAGGTCGTCCACCCCGCGTCCCTGCACGGCCGGCACCCCGTGACGCAGGCACGCCAGCGCGAGCACCTGATCACGTGCGCCGCTGATCATGTACTCCGCCTGCCACACCCGGCCCCGCGCGATGCTGGACCGGGCGGGCAGCGCGTACAGCCACGCCATGCCCATCAGGTGCTCCGCCGACGGCGGCTGAATCCGCGGCGGCTCGTGCGGCATGCCGAACAGCGTCCGAAATGTCGGACCAGTCGGGCCGAACTCGGCCTCCGGCCAGAACGCGATGTCGACCTGGAGCGTGTCCGGCAGCAGGAACACCCGGAACACGCCGAGGTCCAAGTGGTGGATCGCGCGGTGCTCGCGGTACATCCGGTCGGTCCAGTCCGCCACGACCTGCTCACGGTCCTCAGCTACCGCGAGCGCCAGGTCGATGTCCGACCACTGGTCCTCTCGTCCAACGGACGCGGACCCGGTCAGCGCCGCACCGCTGACCCGCTCGTCGGCGTGCGCCACCGCGATCAAGGCGTCGCGCAACCGCGCACGACTGTCAGGGGTGAACACGATCGCCCTCCTTCGGCTCGGCGCGGACCGTCCACCGCGCGGCCGCCCGCAGCGCCAGCAGCAGCGGCACCGAACCGCTGTCGGTGATCAGCGCGGGCAGGGACGGCAGGTCCGCACCCGCGGCCAGCTCCCGCCCGTACGCCGCGAGGTCGATCTCCACGAACCGCATCGCCGCCGTGAAATCGCGCTCCGACCGGCTCGGACGGCGCGTCACGAGGTCCTGCCGCGTCACCGACAATTCCGTCAGCCCGAAGAACTCCGACTTCGCACCGCGGTCCATCCAGCGGGCGAACCCGGTGATCGTCGTGCGCACGATCTCGTCGCGGCGCAGCCCGGTCTCCTCGCACAGCTCGCGTTCCATCCCGGCGCGGACCACGTCGTGCAGGTCGTCGCCGTCGAGGTCGCGCGGCTCCAGCGATCCGCTGCCCGACGGGGCGAGCAGCGACTGGCTGGCCGAATTCCGGTTGGACTGGAGCACCACCAGTACGCAGCCGTCGGTGGTGACCGCCACCGTTGACACCCCGACGATGTCCGCCAGCCGGCTCTCGGCGAGCGTGTGCAGCCGGCCCGCGGTGTCGACCATCATGTGTCGTCGCAGGTCGAAGACCTGGTCGGTGTCCCGGCGCGCGATCCGCAGGGTCGCCAGCTCGTTGGAGCACTGCGCGTCGAAGAACCGGGTGCGCTGCAGCCGGATCGGCGCGCCGTGCCCGACCGACGGCAGCGGCTCACCCGCATGCCGACCACCTTGCCGTTGAACAGCAACCGGCCGTGCGCGCGCAACGGCAGCACGTACGGCGCGGTGGCCTTGAGTTCGGCGGGCAGGCGATACGGGTCCGGCGCGACCTCGACCGAGAACCGTTGTGTCCACAGTGCTCGGTCGATGGCATCGCTGACCAGGGCGGTTCCGCGTCCGGTCAGGTGGAGGTACCGGGCTTCGGGGTAGCTCGCGGGCGGTGGGACGTCCGCGTGCGGGAAGGGCGCGGCGATCGCGGCGAACTCGTAGGCGGCCCAGCGGCCGCGGAGCATGCGGATGTCGCGGGTGAGGGTCAGGACGCCGAGCGCGAGCGCGACCCCCGAGAGCACGATGCCGACGGCGCTGGGCACGAGCGTGACGAGGCCGAGCAACACGCCCAGGGCGGACACGAACACCGGCCATTCACGCGAGCCGATGAACCAGAAGTAGTCGGCCTTCGCCCTGGCGCGGTTGGTCAGCTTGCCCATCGATCATGGTGTCTACCAGAAAGCGGGTAACGATCCGGGCGAAATGATCCGGATCACCGCGCCGGTCCGTGCGACGATCGCGCCGACCGACGGGAGTGGGACATGTGGGAAAGCGCATGGAGTGGCCGCTGACGGGCGTCGCGGTGGTGTTCCTGGCCGCCTACGCCTGGCCGATCCTCCAGCCGTCGCTCGGGAGCACCGGCCGTCTGTGGTGCGAGGTCGTCACGTGGCTCACGTGGGGGCTGTTCGCGCTCGACTACGTCGTGCGACTGGTCCAGTCGCGCGACAAACCGCGTTTCCTCCGGCGGCACGTACTGGACCTCCTGGTCATCGTGCTCCCGCTGCTCCGCCCGCTGCGGCTGCTGCGCCTCGTCGCGATGCTGAACGTCCTCAACCGCACCGCCGCGCTCGCCCTGCGCGGACGGGTCGTCGTGTACTTCGTGGGCGCGACGGTGCTGATCGTCTTCTGCGCGGCCCTCGCCGTGCTCGAAGCGGAGCGGCCGGTCGAGGAGGCCGGCATCAAGACCTTCCCGGACGCGCTGTGGTGGGCGATCACGACGATCACCACCGTCGGCTACGGCGACCGCTACCCGGTGTCGGGCACCGGGCGGCTGATCGCGGTCGGGCTGATGGTCGCGGGCATCGCGCTGCTCGGCGTGGTGACGGCGACCTTCGCGTCGTGGCTGGTCCGCCGGGTCGAGGAGGCCGAGGCGACGTCGCAAACCGTGACGCGCGCACAGATCGCCGAGCTGAGCCGGGAGATCGCCGAACTGCGCGCCGCCCTGGGCGCGAGCGAACGGAAGGACCCGTGACGGGCCGGTCGCTGGAGCAGCTCGAGGACGACTACTGGGGCGACCCGCCGCCGGACACCAGCTACCTGATCCGGACCTGCTACCGGATGCGCCAGGTCCCGCTGGACGAGCTGGACGCCGAGGGCGTGCGCATCCTGCTCGGGCAGCAGATCGGGGTGCCGTACCTGGTGCCGCGCGCGCTCGAGATCCTCAACCGGGACCCGTTCGCGGAAACCCACTTCGGCTACCTGGTCGACGCGCTCCGCCGCATCCCGGAGGACTACTGGGCGGCCAACCCGGTGCAGCACGCCGATTTCGACCGCGCGAGACGGCGCGCCGGGCGCTAGCCGCCCGGATAAATGTCCTCGGATCGATCACCTGGGCGATTCCCGTGGACCTCGAGCGACTGTGCCGGACGTCAGCCGCCCGAGTGCATGTCCTCTGCTTCGGGCACCAGGTCGTCGTCCGGGTTGTTCAGCCAGCCGTGTGGCAGCGTGACCTTGCCGGGTGAGCCCTGGCGTCCGCGCGGGCCAAGGGCGTCCGCGGGGAACGGCGCCGCGTGGTCCAGCTGGGCGATCAGCTCGTCCAGCTCGTCCATCGACGACACCATCGCGAACCGCCGCCGCAGCCCGGATCCCACCGGGAAGCCCATGAAGTACCAGGCCATGTGCTTGCGCAGGTCGCGCATCGCCTTGTCGTGGCCGTCGTGCTGGACCAGCAGCTCCGCGTGCCGCCGCAGCACCCGCGCGACCTCGCCCAGGCTTGGCCCCTCCGGGATCGGGCGGCCGGCGAACGCGGCCTCCAGCTCGCCGAACAGCCACGGCCGGCCCAGGCACCCGCGTCCGACGACCACGCCGTCGCACCCGGTCTCGGCCACCATCCGCAGCGCGTCGTCGGCGGTGAAGATGTCGCCGTTGCCCAGCACGGGGATGGTCCGCACGGCCTCCTTCAGGCGGGCGATCGCCCTCCAGTCGGCCTTGCCGGAGTAGCGCTGGGCGGCCGTGCGGGCGTGCAGCGAGACCGCCGCCGCGCCCTCGGCCTCGGCGATGCGGCCGGCGTCGAGGAAGGTGTGGTGGTCGTCGTCGATGCCGATCCGGAACTTGACCGTGAACGGCACGCCCGCGGCCTCGGCCGCCTCCACCGAGGCCCGCACGATCTGCGCGAACAGCTTCCGCTTGTACGGCAGCGCCGCGCCGCCGCCCTTGCGGGTGACCTTGGCGACCGGGCAGCCGAAGTTGCTGTCGATGTGGTCGGCCAGCCCCTCACCGACGATGATCTTGACCGCTTCCCGCATGGTCTTCGGGTCCACGCCGTAGAGCTGCATAGACCGGGGGTATTCGCCCTGGTCGAAGGCCATCATGTGCATGGTCCCGGGGTGCCGCTCGACGACGGCGCGCGCGGTGATCATCTCGCACACGTACAGCCCGGCGCCGTACTCGCGGCACAACCGCCGGAACGCGACGTTCGTGATGCCGGCCATGGGCGCGAGCACCACTGGGGGATCGACCTCGTACGGGCCGATCTTCAGTGCGGGCTTGCTCAGGGTCGCGGTCACGTCCTCCATTGTCGCTGGTGACTCGCGCCACCCGCAGTCAGGCCCGTTCGACTGCCGGGATGTCGGCGGTGATCCGGGATTTCGGACGAGGTGCGGTGACGGTCCACAGAATCTTCCCGTCTGGGTGGATCCCGCCGATGCAGGTCAGGCTCCGGCAGACGACCTGCGCGGCGTGGCCCGCGGACCCGAGTTCGACCTTCAGGTGCGGGATGTCGACGGTGGGGCTCCGCAGGATCTGGTCCTCCGCGCGGCCGACCACCAGGCCGGTGAACCACAGCTGATCGAAGTGCACCGACAGCACGCCCTCGAACAGCAGCTCGACCGGCTCGTCGGGGTCGTCGTCGGTGCGCAGGACCAGCTCCGAGTGCTCGACGCCGTAGCGCCACACGCGGAAGGCCCGGGACGAGCTGAACAACGGCTCCGGCTGGTTCATGGCCCCCAGTATGGGTGCCGATGACGCGCCCCGCGGGGTGGCTGTCACCGGAGTGGTTGACGTCGGTGCGCTCGGGTAGCGGTGGTTGGCGGGGGTTCGGTCGGGTGGCGGTACGGCCGTCGCTGGGGTGGTTGATGCCGGTTCGCTCCGGTCGCGGTGGTGGCTGGCGCGGCTTCGGTCGGGTGGTGGGGGCGGCTACGGCCGGGGTGGTTGACCCCGGTTCGTTGGGACGGCGCGGGTGCGATGGCGGTCGGGGCGGCTGGCGCGGGTTCGGTCGGCTGGTGGTGCGGCTGCGGCCGGGATGGTTGATGCCGGCTCGCTCGGGTCGCGGTGGTGACTGGAGTGGTTGGCGGGGGTTCGCTCTCGTTGCGGTGGGGCCGTGGCTGGGGCGGATTCAATCGGGCGGCGGGGCGCGACTGGAGTGGTTGATGCCGGCTGACTCCGGTAGCGGTCCGGCCGTGCCGGAGTGGCCGTCGCCGGGGTGGGCGACGGCCGGCTCGCTTCAGCAGCCACCCCGGGCGACGCGGGCTCACTCCAGCAGCTTCTCCAGCGCCTGCCGCGCGACCGACCCATCGTCGAGGGTCTTCATCGCCAGGAAGTCCGCCAGTTCCGGCGCCGGGCGGTCCAGGTAGCGGCCCGCCCGGTGCGCGGCGTCCACCGCGTCCTCGGCGAGTCCGTGCTCGACCAGCAGCGACACCGCCTCCGCCCACTTCGGCGAGCCGATCAGCTCACGAATGGTCCGCACGTGTGGCTGCGACAGGCACGGGTCGTCGACCGTCCAGCTGTGCGTGCCGTGCCGGACCTCGGTCACCGGGCCGCCGGGCACGTGCACTTCGGCCCGCGTGCCGGGCGGAACCACGACGTCCAGGGTCAGCTGCCCGTCCGCCCGTCGCCAGGCCACCGAAGCCGCACCAAAGGGCGTCTCGTGGCGGGCCGAGGCGTGGGTGAGCGCCGCGTCGGGCACCGGGCGCACCACCATCGACCGGTACCCGGGCGCGGCCGGCGCCAGCCCGGCGACCGTGCGGTGCATCCAGTCGGCCACCGCACCCAGCGCGTAGTGGTTGAACGAGGTCATCTCACCCGGGTTGATCGACCCGTCCGGCAGCATGCTGTCCCAGCGCTCCCAGATCGTCGTCGCGCCCATCGTCACCGGGTACAGCCACGACGGGCACCCCCGCTCCAGCAGCAGCCGGTACGCCAGCTCCGGGTACCCGGCCGTGGTCAGCGCGTCCGTGATCAGCGGCGTGCCGACGAACCCGGTCGCGATGCGGAAGCCGTTGGTGCGCACGAGATCCGCCAGTCGTCGACCCGCGACCGCCCGCTGCTCCTCCGTCGGCAGCAGTGCCCACTCGATCGCCTGCGCGTACACGGTCGGCGCGTCGGAGAGCACGCGCCCCGACCCGGTGACGTACTCCCGGACGAACGCCGCGCGCGTCTCCTCGGACAGCGTCCGGTATTTCGAACCGTCCCGGCCCAGCACCTCAGCTGCCGCGGCCACGATCTCCGCCGAGCGCACGAGATACGCCGTCGCGACCACGTCGGAGTCGGCCTTCGCCGCGAACGGGTCGTCCGGCGGTGCGGTGGGGTCGAGCCAGTCGCCGAACTGGAACCCGCCCGCCCACACGCCGTCGGTGGTCAGCGACGCGATCTTGTCGACCCAGCCGCGCATGCTGTCGAACTGCCGCGCCAGCACCTCGGCGTCGCCGAACCGCTGGTAGAGCACCCACGGCACGATCACCGCCGCGTCACCCCAGGCCGTCGCGGTCGGGCTGTCGCCGGGCAGCACGTCCGGGATCACGAACGGCACCGCGCCGTCCGGACGCTGATCGGCGGCGAGGTCGGCCAGCCACGAGCGCAGGAACCCGGCGCAGTCGTAGAGGAAGCTCGCGGTCGGCGAGAAGACCTGGATGTCGCCGGTCCAGCCGAGCCGCTCGTCGCGCTGCGGGCAGTCGGTCGGCACGTCGAGGAAGTTGCCGCGCATGCCCCACACGACGTTCTCGTGGAACTTCTCCAGGTCCGGGTCCGAGCAGCTGAACCAGCCGGTGCGGCGCAGATCGCTGTGCACCACCACGGCTTCCAGGTCCGCGGCTCGCAGATCGTCCACTCCGGACACCTCCGCGTACCGGAAACCGTGGAACGTCAGGCTTGGCTCCAGCACGGTCTCGGCGCCGCCGGGCAGGACGTAGGTGTCGGTCGCCTTCGCTGACCGCAGCGGCCGCACGCCCAGCTCGCCGTCCTCCAGCACCTCCGCGTGCCGCACGGTGACCTCGCGGGCGTCCCGCACCCGCAGCCGCACCCAGCCGACGACGTTCTGCCCGAAGTCCACCAGCGTCTTCCCGGACGGCGAGGCCCACACCCGCACCGCGGGCACCACCTCGGTCACCCGCACCGGCGGGCCCTCGGGCGCGACGAGCCGGCCGAGGTCGGCGTCCACCACCTCGACCTCGTCCGCTTCGGACTCGGTCAGCGTCAGGTCGGTGTGCTGCCCGTCGTACAGGTCGTCGGAGGTGATCCGGCTCTCCGTCGCCGACCACCGCTCGTCGGTGCTGATGACCTCGGTGGTGCCGTCGGCGTAGGTCACCTCCAGCTGCGCCAGCAGCGCGAGCCGGTCGCCGTAGAGCGCGCGGCGGCCGGACCAGGTGAGCCGACCGCGGAACCACCCGTTGCCGAGCAGGAACTCCAGGTCGTTGGTCCCCTCGCGGAGCAGCGAGGTGACGTCGTGGGTCTGGTAGCGCAGCCGGTGCGCGTAGCTGGTCCAGCCGGGCGCCAGCACCTCGTCACCGACGCGGGAACCGTTGATCGACGCGGTGTAGACGCCGTGCGCCGTCGCGTACAGCCGGGCGGACACGATGCCCGGCCGCAGCTCCACGCGGCGGGTGAGGATCGGCGCGCGCTGCCCGATGCCGCCGATCGTGCGCGGGCTGATGAAGCGCGCCGACCAGTCCTCCGGCCGCAACAGCCCGGTCTCCACCGTCGCCGGCTCCGACCACTCGTCGCCGACGCGCACGCGCACGGTCGCCCTGGTCCGCGACGGCAGCGGTTCGAACGGCCACGGCACCAGCACCTGGTCGGCCGATTCGACCCGCACCGTCGTCGACCCGTTCAGCTCGACCTCGTACGCGGTCTGCGCCCAGTCCGGGTCGTCCGTGCGCACCTGCCAGGACAGGCGCGGTGTGCCGGTGCCGATGCCCAGCGGGACGTCGTGGTGCTCGAAGCGGACGGCGGTGACGGTCAACGATCGCTCTCCTTCTCGTGCTGTACCAGCCGCACCGGCCCGAACAGGCCCGTGCGGACCTGCCCGGCGGCCACGGCCATCGTGGGCGACGCGTCGTCGAGGTACCCGGCGAGCGTCCCGCGGACGACGATTTCCAGTTCGTTGACGCCATCCCGGACCGCGTCCGAGATCTCGGACCGCCAGGGTCCCCAGACCAGGCGGTCGACGAGCCGGCCGTTGACCACCACGTCGGCCGTGCCGCGCACCTCGCCGAGGTCGAGCACGCCGAGGTCGGGCAGCGCCTCGAACGTGGTCCGGTACCGGACCAGGCCGCCGAGCGCACGCAGTCCGAGGTCCTCCCAGCTGTGCAGCTCGACCGGCGCTTCGGCGGTCTCGACCTCCAGTCCCGCGTCCAGCAGCGCGCCACCCCGGCGCCCGTCCACCGCGCGGAACCGCAGCTCGACGGGGGTGCCGGCGCGCAACGGCTTGGGGAAGCGGACTCGCTGGTCGACCGGCTTGTACTCGGCCTCGCCGATCCGGACGACCACGTCGAGATCGGTCGGGACGCGCAGCGCCACCGCACCGAGCGGGGCCGGGAAGGTCAGCGTCTCGGTGCGTTCCCCGCCCGGCGCGACGTCGGGGATCACCGGCACGACGACCTCGCCGGGCGCGGCGGCGGGTTCGAGCCAGTGCGCGCCGGGCAGCGGGTGCGGCCGCGCCCACCGGCACAGGAACCGCGGGTCGCGCCGGTGCAGGCGACGCACCTCGCCCCAGTCCGGTCCGCTGACCAGGCGCGGATCGCGCGAGTCCACGGCGACCGGGCCGGTCGTGATCAGGGTGAGCGTGTTCTCCCCGGGGCGGAGGTGTTCGCGCAGGTCATACGGGTGGATGCGGATCTCGCGGAACCCGGGGTAGGGGTTGAAATCGCCCTGCCTGCCCACCTCGGCGCCGTTGACGAGGACCCGGCAGGCCTCCTCGCTGGCGACCTGCACCGTTGCGTCACTGGGCATCTCGTCGAGGTGGAAGGTCCGGTGGATCTCCCCGCCCGCCAGCCATTCCGGCCTGCGGTAGGCGGCAGGATCGGTGACCACCGCGAACGACGCCCGCAGTGGGCCGTCCTGGTCCGCGGTGAACTCGATCTCCACCCGCACCGTCCGGCTGGCCGGAAGCGGGCTGAACGACTTGTACCCCGGCCGGTCGACCGGCACCTCCGCACCGTCCACGAACACCCGCCGCGCCGCGCTCGCCCCGACGGCGAGGAACAGACCGTCGCGCTCGGGCAGGGGCAGATACGTTCGTATTCCGACCGTCTCCCCGGTGCGCACGTGCCGCCAGTCGAGGAACTCCTCGGGCACGTAACCCTTGGGGCCCAGCGCTTCCGCGTGCCCGGGGTCGTCGCGGATGCCGCGGGACAGCGACCACGTGACGGGCCGCCACCCATCGGCGTCCCGGGCTTCCGCGAACACGCCGTACCCGGCCAGCTCGTCACCCAGCCGCCAGACCTCGATCGGCAGCACGCCGGTGCGGGACGGCGCGGCCAGGTCGCCGTGCCGGTTGTCCAGAGTGGACTCCGCCAGCCCGCGCCAGTCGTCCAGGAGCACCGACCGCACCACCGGCCCCGGCGGCGTGTGCGTGGCCGCGGGCAGGTCGTCGCCGAAGACGAGCAGCGTCATCGGCCCGTCGGTGAAGGCGACCTCGACCGAACCGTGCACGACTGGGACGTTCGTGCGCTCCCCGGTGCGCGGGTTCCACTGCTGGGCCCGTCCGGTCACCCCGCTGACCCGCGCCACCCGGTCCGAGGGCGACACGAACTCGTACCCGTTCGCGCGCAGCTGCCGCCAGTACTCGTCCCAAGGAAAACCCGTGTCCGTCCAGCCTTCGCGGTCGAGGTCGACGATCGGCGCCCGGGTGCCGCTGCGCTCGTCGTGCGCGGTCAGCAGCAGGACGAGCCGGTCGCCGTGCCGCCGGACCAGGAACGGCACGTCGGACCGGATCCGGGATTTCGGAAGCACCGCCGGAACGTCCTCGGGCTCGGCGACCGTGATCGCGCCCGCCACTGCGCCGCCGCCCACGCAGACGACGGTCCCGCCGGCCGCGGCGAACTCCGCGAGGCGAGCGGCCGCGGCGGGGAGCAGCAGTTCGACCTCGGGCAGCACCACCGCGCGGTAGGTCTCCGCCCCGATCCGCAGCCCGTCGGCGGTGACCTCCCCGGAGGCGATCGTGGCCTCGTCGAACGTGTCGTGGTCGATCCCGGCGCGCTCCAGCACCCCGCGTTCCTCGGCGAACCAGGTGCCCACCCCGTTGAGGGCGTGGAACGTGGCCGCCGCGCGCTCCGCGGGCGGCAGCGGGCCGTCCAGCGTCAGGTAGGCCTGAGCGGTGCTGGTCGGCGACAGCAGCACCACGTCGCAGCAGTGCGTGCCCGCCGTCAGCACCGAGCACAACCGGCTCACCGCGCCGGAGAACTGCGAGTACGCGGGCCAGTACGGCTGCCGCCAGCAGGTCGACGGCGGCGCCCACTCCCACCAGCCACCCGCCGTCGAGTAGTACACCGCGTGCGGGTCGTAGAGCGTGGCGCCGCGGCGCAGGAACGGCGCGAGCCAGTCGTAGGTCTCCTCGAGCGTGCCGCCCCAGCCCGACGAGTGGAACGCCTCGATCCAGGTGCGCGGGTGCCCGTGCGCGTGGGCGAGCGAGCTGTGCACCTTCGCGTCGCCCCAGTGGTCGCTGCCCGGCGCGCCGAACCCGGAGTGCGTGCCCAGGTAGTCGCCGTAGATCCGGACACCGCCCACCGGATCGCCTTCGCGGGCCGGGCTCGCCTGGTCGAACCCGCAGATCAGGCCGCGGTGGCTGAGCCACTGAGCCAGTGGACCGAATAACGCGCGCCGCGCCAGCCGGGCACGGTGTTCCTGGTAGTCCCGGCGGATCCCGGCCGACTCCGCGTCGTCGCCCGCGTACAGCGCGGACAGCCGCGGCACCAGGTCGTAGCCGTACTCGGCCGCGAAGGTCTCCGCGAAGTCGTGCCCCCAGGTCGGCAGCGGTGGCAGCTCGTCCTGGAAGAAGCCCGGGATCACCGTGCCGAACCAGCGGCCGACGTGCCGCTCCAGCTCGCCGTGCACCTGGTCGAGCAGCGCCGCGCAGGCGTCCGGGTTGAAGTAGTCGAAGCCGCTGACGCGGTGGCTGATCGTGCCGTCCGGGTCCCGGTGCAGGGCGAGCCCGGCGAACTCCGGGTGGGCCGCGGTGAGGCGGCCCTGGAAGTTCGCCCCGGAGAACCCGATCTGGTCGTACATCCACAGCTGGAACCCCAGCTCGGCGGCGTCGGCGCAGGCGCCGTCCAGCAGCTCGATCCACTTCGGACTGAGGAACGGCGGATCGTCGGCCAGCGAACCGAACATCGGGCCGGTCGGCGCCAGGCACATCACCACCGCCTGCCGGACGCCCTGCGACACCAGCTGTTCCATCTGCCACCGGATCCGGTCCCCGGTGACCCGGCCGCCGCTCCACCACCAGATCGGCAGCGGCGAGAACTCGGGGCCGGGATCGGTGAACCGGGTCAGCAGCTCGTCGGAGCTCATGCGGTGGTGCGCTCCGCCTCGATCTGCTCCAGCGACTTGCCCGAGGTGTTCGGCATGAAGAAGAACCCGACGCCGCCGCTGATCACCAGGAACAGCGTGAGCAGACCGCCGGCGAGGGTGAACCCGCCGCTGGCCAGCGTCGGCAGGAAGAAGCTCCACACACCCAGCAACGTCCGGGCGACGCCGAAGGTGAAGCCCTGCGCGGTGCCGCGCAGCATCGTCGGGAACAGCTCCTGGCTCCACACCTTGTAGAACGCCTCACCGGCGAGCGAGCAGCCGACGCCGAACAGCACGATGTTGGCGATGATCACCGGGACGTTGAACGGCAGCACCACGTAGAGCCCGTAGGCGACGATCTGCATAATCGCGCCGATGCCCCACATCCACTTGCGCGTGTGGTGGCTGCGGTCGGCGAAGCGCATGAAGACCAGCGTGGTGACCAGGATGCCGATCACGAACCCGGCGCAGGACAGCGCGACGCTGGCCGCCTGGCTGCCCGCGTTGAGGGTCTTGATGACGTACGGCGTGAAGATCCCCGACGTGCCCGCCGCGATGTTCCAGAACACGTAGACGAGCCCGGTGAACAGCAGCGCCTTGAGGTGGGCGCCCCGGAAAAGCGCTTTCAGCTGGTACTTGACGTCCTTCGTGGAGGCGGCCGAGGTCCAGCGCGCGGATTCGGACAGGCCCCGGCGCATGGCCCAGGTGACCAGCGCGATCACGAACAGGTGCAGGAACACGATCCGCGTGCCCAGCAGGTCCAGCGGCGTGAGCGCGAGCGACAGCAACAGCACGATCACCGGGCCGAGGTTCCACGCGACCTGGGTGAAACCGAGGAGCTTGCCGCGTGCCTTCGACGGGGAGAACTCGCCGACCAGCGCCAGCGACGTCGGCACGTCCGCACCGACCGCGACCCCGACGACGAACGTGCCGATGAACAGCATCGGCGTGTTGACCGCGAGCGCGATGCACAGGATGCCGGCCGCGTAGACCAGCAGGTCGTACTTGTAGATCCGCTTCCGGCCCAGCTTGTCGCCCAGCCGGCCGCCGATGAACGCGCCGATCGCACAGCCGATGGCGTTCGGGCCGATCGCGGCGAGCGCGCCCACCGCGCCCTCGGACAGGCCGAGGTAGCTCTGGAAGAGGGCCAGACCGGCACCGAGGGCGACGATCGACCCGGCATCCAGGTAGGAGGCCATGCCCGCGAGCACGGACCACCGCCACTGCTGGCGGCTGATCGTGCCGCCGTCTTCCACGGCGCTCGCGCCGACCGCTTCGCGTGAGGTCATGTGGTTCTCCTCGTCTTCCTTGACGCGGGTCACATTTTGAAACGTATTAAGCGGGCAGGTTAGCGTGTGGGTGGGGGAATAACAAGCTTCCGTTCGGCCCATTGAACGTTTCATGCGTGCTAGGCTCGTAGCCTGGCAGATCGAGGGGACGCATGGTTGGCATCAAGGATGTGGCCCGGCGCGCCGGGGTCTCCATCGGCACGGTGTCCAATGTGGTCAACCGGCCGCACATCGTTTCCCCGGCCACCCGCTCACGCGTGCTGTCCGTCATCGAGGAGCTGGGCTACGTCCGCGACGAGTCCGCGCGGCAGCTGCGGGCCGGCCGCAGCCGCATCATGGCGCTGCTCGTGCTGGACCTGGCGAACCCGTTCTTCGTCGACGTCGCGCGCGGAGCCGAACAGGCCGCGCACGACGCGGGGCTGAGCGTCATCACGTGCAACAGCGGGCAGCGCGTCGACCGCGAGGAGTCGTACCTGTCGCTGCTGGCCGAGCAGCGGGTGCGGGGGTTGTTGCTGAGCCCGGTCGACACGTCCGGCGCGGCGCTGGAGACGTTCCGCCGCAGTG
Source organism: Amycolatopsis ruanii (assembly GCF_003385175.1). NCBI lineage: Bacteria > Bacillati > Actinomycetota > Actinomycetes > Pseudonocardiales > Pseudonocardiaceae > Amycolatopsis > Amycolatopsis ruanii. The sequence goes on along the minus strand of NZ_PQHY01000023.1, from coordinate 50,245 downwards.
GGATCCCGTACGTGTTCGTGGACCGGAAGGTGCCCGCGGACGAGGCGAGTTCGGTGTCCGTGGACGATCTCGCGGGCGGTGAGCTGGCCGGGCGGCACCTGCTGGAGACCGGGCACCGGCACATCGCGTTCGTCAACGGGCCGCGGATACTCACGCAGTGCCGCGACCGGGAACAGGGGCTGCGGACCGCGCTGGAGGGGTCCGGGGCCGAGCTGTCGGTGATCGAGACGGCCGAGCTGGACGTGGTGTCCGGGCGGGACGCGGGCGCGCGGCTGCTGGGCGTGAGCCCCCGGCCGACGGCGGTGTTCTGCGCCAACGACCTGCTCGCGCTGGGCGTGCTGCAGGCGATGGTCGGCGCGGGCGTGCGGGTGCCGGACGAGATGGCGATCGTGGGCTACGACGACATCGAGTTCGCCGGGGCGGCGGCGGTGCCGCTGACGTCGGTGCGCCAGCCCGCGCGGCGGCTGGGCCAGACGGCGGCGGAGTTGCTGATCGCGGAGACGGCGGACCCGGGGAACCGGCCGGCGCACCGGTCGGTGGTGTTCAAGCCGGAGCTGGTGGTGCGGGCGTCGACGCAGTCGCGCCGGTGAGGGCTTCCGGGCGGCGGCTCGGGTGGCGCCCGGCAGTTTCGAGCTGATTCCCCCGTGGGCGGGCAGGCGCGCCTCGCGGGCTCCGGTGCCAGCGCGGGTCAGCGTTCCGCGCCGGAGCGGTGGCACCGGGTGCCGCCCGCGGCCCGTCAGTGTTTGGCCACGTAGCGGCGCCAGAGCCGGCGTGGCTCCGGCTCGCGCGGTGCGGGCACCAGCAGGTGCGTCAGGCACTCTTCGCAGGTCTTGCCGGGTGGTGCGGTCATCGCGGCGGGGAGGAATCGTGCGCCGCACACCGATTCCAGCTCCAGGCCCGCCGCCATCGCCGTGTCGGGAACCGCGTGCTCGGCCGTGCCGTCCGCGCTGGTCACCCAGACCGGATGGTCGTCCGGGGTCGCTTCCATCGCTTCTCCCCTCCGCCGCTGCTCCGTCCGGACCTACCCGCGGGCCGCCGGCTCAAGCCGGATTCACCTGGCCGTGGCGGTCACCTCGGCCCGAACTCGAGGTTCAGGCAGGCCAGCCGCCCGCCCGCCGTCCCGGCGTGACCCGGGCCCGTGTGCGTGTGCGTCTCGTGGATGACCACCGACGCCGGCAACCGGTCGCCGTAAGTCCAATCCACGTGCGAAACCGCGAACCCGCTGCCGTTCGCGGTTGTGGTGAAGTCGAGCCAGATCTCGTTGCGCGGGTTGGCGTACGCCGGGTCGGTCGAGGGCTGCACCGGGTCCGGCACGTGCTGGTAGTGCGGCCCGGAATCGCTCGGCGACGGCCCGCACGGCTTGGTGTGCACGTGGGCCCCGTACTCGCGGGCGGGCAGCAGACCGCGCACGGAAAGCGCCGTCAGGGTGCCCGCCGCCGACGCCGTGAACGCCCGCGCCGTCGCCCCCTCTGGCACGAGGGCCGTGTCGTAGCGCACGACGGAGGTGCCGACGCCCACCTGCGCGGCGCGTGCGGCGGCGGCTTCGGCGGGTGACAGGACCGGCAGTGCGGCCGCGGCGAGGACCAAGGGGACGATTCGCATGATGTTCCATTTATCGGTCATTCTGTGACCGCGCAAATCCTCCCATAGGCTGATCTCCGTGAGCGGCCCTGACGAAGAGACACCGAACCAGCGCCTCGCGCGGAACGTGAACGAGCTTCTCGGCGAGCTGCGAGTGGCGCAGGCCGGGGTGCAGATCCTGTTCGGCTTCCTGCTGACGGTCGTGTTCACCGGCGAGTTTCGCGCGGCCAGCGGGTTCGAGAAGGCCGTGCACCTGGTCGCGGTGCTGCTCGCGGTCGTCTCCACGGCGCTGCTGTCCTCGCCCGCGGCGTGGCACCGGATCCTGTTCCGCGCCGGCCGCCGCGACGACATCCTGCGCGCGGGCAACCGCGCCGTCCTGGCCGGCCTGGTCTGCCTGGCGGCCGCGATCACGGCGACGGTGTCGCTGATCGCGAAGGTGGTCTACGGCCCGATCGCGATGGCGATCGTCGGCGGGCTGGTCGGTATCACGTTCGCGGTGCTGTGGTTCGTGGTCCCGAACTTCCTGTCGAACCACGCGCAGCAGGACACCCGCCCGTCACCGGTGCCGCCGAGGGACTCCGCCGCGGCGGAGTAGCGGTCACAACCGGTGCAGCCAGGCGCGCCAGATCAGCGCCGTCGGCAGCACGGAGGTGAACACGGTTCCGATCACGAACAGGACCAGCGTCTGCGACTGGGCCGCGGCCACCAGCAGGAACAGGCCGATCACCAGGGAGCCGAGGATGCACAGGACGGACAGCAGGATGCCGGACACGCGCATCGGCCGGAGTTCGGCCAGTCGCTGCGCCAGGCGCGGGTTCTCGGCGGCCAGTTGCCGCTCGATCTCCGAGAGCCGTCGCTGTTCTTCACCGTGGAGTGCCATCGCCCGCACCGCCTCTACCGACCAGTATCGCTCGCCGACGGCTCCTTGTCACGGGTGTGATCTGCGTTGTTCTTCTGCCGCTGCCCGATGCGCGCTCACCCTGAGTAGGTAATATTACCTCCCGTTAACCCGATCGCGGGAACCAAAGGGCGAGGGGAGAGCGTCCGATCCTGCGAGAACGAACCGTGTGGGAGTGCACGCGCGGGCGAGGGAGAAGGTGCTGTGATGAGCAAGACCGACGAGCGCGTCATCGGTGACACGCCGATCTTCGAGGCGCTGCGCGAGGAGTTCGACTTCGACCGCCTGCTCGAGGACCTGGTCGAGGAGCCGAAGCAGGCCGAGTGAGACGTTACGGTGGTGGCTGTGAGCGGTGATCCCGGCACGGCCACCACCACGCGCCGATCGCAGGCCCCGGTCGTGGCGGCCGTCGCGGTCGGCGGTGGAATCGGTGCGCTGGCCAGGTACGAGCTGACCGCCGCCTGGCCCGCGGCGCCGGGTCACTTCCCGTGGGCGACGTTCGTCATCAACGTCACCGGCTGTTTCCTGATCGGTGTCCTGATGGTGCTGGTCACCGAGGTCCGCCCGGCGCACCGCCTGGTCCGGCCCTTCCTCGGGGTCGGGGTGCTGGGCGGGTTCACCACGTTCTCGACCTACGCCGTCGAGATCCACGGGCTGCTCGCGCCCGGTTCGGCAGGTGTGGCGTTCGCCTACCTCGGCGGGACACTCCTGGCGGCGATGCTCGCCGTGCTCGCCGGTGTCGCCCTGACCCGACGGCTGGCCCGCCGATGACGGCCGTGCTCGTCGTCGCCGGCGCGATGGTCGGCGCGCCCCTGCGTTACCTCACCGACCGCGCGGTGCGATCGCGGTACGACGGGCCGTTCCCGTGGGGCACCTTGCTGGTCAACGTCGCCGGGTGCCTGATCCTCGGCGGCCTGACCGGCGCCGGATCCGCGCTGCCCGCCCCGATGCTCGCGCTGCTCGGCACCGGGTTCTGCGGCGCGTTGACCACGTACAGCACGTTCAGCTTCGAGACGCTGCGGCTGGTCGAGCAGAAGGCGTACTTCTCCGCGGTGGTGAACATCGTGGTCAGCGTGGCCGCCGGACTCGGTGGCGCGTATGCCGGATTTGCCCTCGTGCAGGCGTTTGTGGCATGACGTCCAGCAGGGAACTGCTCGTTGAACACGGTTCCCGGCACTGCCTGGTTGACCGGGCGGATTCGTGATCACTGCCGGTTGCGGACCCCGCCCTCGAGCGGGGTCGAGGTGGCAGATGTGACCGAGTAGGCCCGATGGCGTACCGCACTCTGGGATGACCTGGGCGAACGGTTCACGGAGTCTTAACGTGGTCCGTGGTTCGTCCCCATGGCCCCGTTTTGGAGTGCTCTGTGTCCGCTGTCACCGACCGGCAGCCTGCCGGCAACTTCCTGCTGCGCTCGCCCACCTCGTGCGCCGCGCCGATACCGGAGCCCGAGGAGCCGGTCCGCAAGGTCCCGCTCGCCGTCTCGGCCGCCGGGTCGGTCGCGTTGAGCTGGTACGTCTGGGCCACCTACGGCGGCAAGTTCGGCGCCCTGCTGGTCATCGGGCTGTTCCTCGGCCTCGCGCTGTACCACTCGCGCTTCGGGTTCACCTCGGCCTGGCGGCAGCTCATCGCGGTCGGCAACGGCGAGGGTCTGCGCGCCCACGCGCTGCTGCTCGGCACGGCCGCGACGTTGATCGCCTTGCTCATCGGCACCGGCACCGGCCTGTTCGGCACCACGCCGAAGGCCACGGCCGGCCCGATCGGGCTCGCGTTGTTCGTCGGGGCCGCGCTGTTCGCGATCGGCATGCAACTCGGCGGCGCGTGCGCGTCCGGCACGTTGTTCGCGGTCGGGTCGGGGCAGTCGTCGATCGTGCTCACGCTCGGCGGGTTCATCGCCGGGTCCGTCTTCTACACCTGGGCGTTCCCGATCTTCGACGGCTGGCCGCAGGTGACCGGCGTGCTGCTCGCCGACCACGTCGGCTGGTTCGGCTCGTGGGCCATCACCATCGCCGTGCTCGGGCTGGTCGTCGTCGCGACCCGGGTCGTGCAGGCGCGCCGCAACCCGCCGCCGGTGGGTGTGCCGCCGACCGCGAAGGGCGTCGCGCGCGTCTTCCGCGGCTCGTGGCCGCTGCTGGTGGGCGCGGTCGTGCTGGCCGTGCTCGCCGCCGCGGTCGTGCTCGTCTCCGGCGGCACCTGGGGCGTCACGTTCGCCTTCGCCCTGTGGGGCGCGAAGTTCCTGCAGCTGATCGGCCTGCACCCGGAAACCTGGGAGTTCTGGCAGACCACCAGCAACGCCAAGTCGCTGGCGAGTCCGATCTGGACGGACAAGACCAGCCTCACCGACATCGGCATCATCCTGGGCGCGGCGGTCGCGGCCGCGGCGGCGGGCACGTGGAAGATCCACTCGGAGATCCCGTGGCGCACGGCGATCGCGTCCGTCCTGGGTGGAATCCTGATGGGCATCGGCGCCCGTCTGGCCGGCGGCTGCAACATCGGCGCCTACCTGGCCGGTATCTCCACCGGCAGCCTGCACGGCTGGTTGTGGGGCGTCTTCGCGCTGGGTGGCACGTGGATCGGCCTGAAGCTGCGGCCGCTGTTCGGGCTCGCCAACCCGAAGCCGGCGGACTCCATCTGCTGAGTTCCCAAGCCCTGGAATGGCAGGACAACCACCCGGTTGTCCTGCCATTCTTCGTTGCGGGGAAAGGAAAATCCCCGACAACAGAAAGGTGGGAACATGAAGAAGACCGTGATCCGGGGCCTCGTCGCGAGCGCCCTCGCCGGGGCGGCCGTGATCGGCGCCGCGGCCCCCGCGCTGGCCGCGCCCGCGCCGGGTGACGTGGCGGTCGTGGACGAGCCGGACACGTCCAACCTCGACAACGCCTACACCTTCGCGCCGCTGGGCGTGCCGGTGATCGGGCTGATCCGCTCCATCAACGCGGCGCCGGGCAAGCTCCTGCCGAGCTTCGGCTGAGGTTGAACACGGAAGAGCCCCGCGCCACCCACCTGGCGCGGGGCTCTTCCTGTTCGGGCCGCTGGTAACGGTGGTCGGGTGGCCGGGGAGGGTTGCAGGTGCCGGCGCTGCCAGGTGCCTGGCGGGGGCTCGTGCACCGTCGGCCGGTGAGTTGCGGAGGGGCTGGGCCGCTGGCTCGGCGCCGCGATCTGCCTGGTGCGGGGCCCAGGAACCGTCGTCGCGCCTCGGGTGGGCCGGGCTGGAACACGGAAGAGCCCCGCGCCACCCACCTGGCGCGGGGCTCTTCCTCGGTCAGCCCGCCAGTTCGGTCAGCAGGCCGTAGACCGGGGCCAGCGCCGTCGTCGGCAGGCCGATCGTCGGGTCGAGCAGTGGGCCGGCGTCCACGCCCGGCACGACCCAGATCGGCACCTCGTCGGCGCTCGCGACGCCGCCGCCCAGCCCCAGTGCCGCGGCCGCGATCACACCGCCGGCCAGCACCCTCACCACACTCCTGCGCACTTGCACTCTCCTTTCTGCTCCGCCCGTCTCAACCGAGCGGAAAACTGATCGGCACGACCGTCCCCTGTGGAACGAAGAACCCGGGTCCCTCGCCGGGGGAGTCCATGCCCGGCGCGTGCGGCTGTCCCGGCGCCATCGGCATGGCGTTGACCTGCGCCGACGCGAACAGCTGCACCCGCGGCGCCTCCGGCTGCTCCGGGCCGAGCCACTGCCGGAACCCGGTCGCGGTCGCCGCCTCGCCGGGGAAGGCGTTGTCCAGCGCGACGGCATAGCTCACTGCGGCCTGCTCGCGCGGGTCGAACCGCAGCGGCACCGTTGAGCTGGTCACCGTGTTGACCAGCGGCCCGGTCAGCAGCCACGGAGCGACGTACAGCCCGTACGGGTACGCCGGCCGTTCCCGCTGCGCCGCGGCCGCCCCGTCCAGCGCCGCGGCCGCCTGTGCCCAGCCCGCGACCACCACCAGCGCGACGCCGTCCGGGCGCACGGCGATTCCGTCAGCCGCGGCGGCGTCCCGGACCACCCGGCCGGCCGCGGCGCCACGCGGCGACGAATCGTCCACGACGGTGATCGACTGGGTCTTCCGGTCGGCCAGGAAACCGACCAGCTTGCGCAGCGCGTCGGCGTCCGCTTCGGACAGTGCGTCCGCCGGGCAGTTCGTCAGCACGTCCTTCCGCCCCGCGACCAGGCCGCCGAGCGCGGTGGTCGCGCACTCGGGCCCATCCGGCCCCGACGCCGTTCCCAGAGCGGTCAGCGAACCCGTGTCCACCTCGACCGTCCGGTCACCCACCACCAGCTCGCTGCGTCCCGCGGGCAGCTCGACCTCGGCCCAGAAACCCGAGGCACCAGGCCGCGCGACCGCCGGGACGGCCGGCCCGTCCCCGACCCGGACCGAGCCCGCGGTGGGCAGGTGCACCAGGTTCACCCCCGGCCGCTGCGGGCTGACCAGCACCGGCGTGCCACCCCCGTCGGCGAGCAGCGGCACGCCCGGCACCGGCAGGTCGGCCGGTTCCGGCAGGGCCACGAACGCGCTCCACGCCACGAACGCGGCCGCGACACCGACGACCGCCACCCGCCGCCACAGCACGGCCGCCACGATCGGCAACACGAACGCGGCCAGCAGCGCGATTCCGAACCCCGTGTCGTAAAGCCGCCGGTCGAACGCCACACCGGACAGGACCAGCTGCACCGCGCCCGCCAGCGCCAGCACACCGCCGAGCGTCCACGACAGCGGCCCGAGCCGCGGCGTCTCCGCCCGCGCCAGCGCCAGCGACGCCAGTCCGAACCAGACGGCCGTCGCCGCGACGTACACCGTGTCGATCGCGAACTCCACCCCGGACCGGCCGAGCGCGGTCTCCAGGATCAGCAGCACCAGCAGCGCGGTGGCCACCCAGCGGCCCACCGGCGGCCGCCGCGCGGTCAGCACCGGCACGGCCAGCACCAGCAGCGCGTGCACGACGGCCCCGACGACGTTGACCGCGAAGGCCACCGCCGACACCACGGCCAGCACCGCCGAGAGCCCGCCGAGGACGACGGTGACCTGCCACAACCGGCGGGGCAGCGTCACCTGCGGCCGCAGCAGCCCGACCCCCGCGACGAACGCCGTGGCCGGCAACAACACCAGCCGCACGATCAGCGCGGCCAGATCCAGCCCGGCCGAGCCGGTGACCGGATGGGACCCGTGGTCCATGACGTACCTCTTCCGCGCGCCGTCCGTGCGGGGCCGGGTCCGGCCCGGCCCCGCACGGAGAGCGCTTACTTCACGTCCGCGTCAGCGACGACGAACAGTTCCGAGTGGGGCTTGGCGTTGCCGAAATCGCCGTGCGGCCACGACTTCCGGTTGAAGTTGATGCCCACCTGGCCGGTGAACTCGTCGCGGAAGTCCTGGTCCACCGAGGCCTTGCCGTCCGGCGTCAGGTTCACGATGTTGACCTTGTGGTCACCGTCCAAACCGGACCGCGCCACGAAGTAGTTCGACACCGCGAGCCGGTCCGGCGAGGTGATCTCGTGGTAGAAACCGTCCTCGCCCAGCTCGAAGTTGTCGTAGGCGCCCCAGTGCGGGCCGGCTCCCGGGGTGCCCGGGTTGATCGGCGCCGCACCGGCGAGCGTGGGCAGCACCCCGTTGTCCGCGCCGCTGCGCGCCTGCTCCTTCGTCTGGATGCCCGGACCGGCCCAGTCGGGACCCTGCGCGAGCAGGTTCTCGATGTTCAGGATGTAGACGCCGCCGGTGGTGCCGGGGTCGTCCGGCCCGAGCGTGCCCTTCTGCCGCCCCTGGATGGCGCGGTAGAGGAACCGGTCGTCCGGGCTGGTCTGGATCCAGCCGCCGTTGGAGCTGGCGCCGATGCTGTCGTTGTTGCCCAGCGCCCGGTTCGCCGCGCCGTCGTCCCACACCTGGTACCAGTGGGGCTCGGCCTTGGTGATGTCCGGCGTGTAGAACACCGCGCCGCCCTGCATGGTCTGGGCGAACGCGCCCTTGTGACCGGGCAGGTTCGTCACCGTGGTCTCCATGACCGCCCGGCTCTCGGCGTAGAGCGGGTCGTAGTCGCCGGCGCGGGGGCCGTCCGGCAGGTACGACACGGCCTTGAGCTTCGGGTTGTTGCGGTCGGAGATGTCCCAGGTCCGGACGGTCGGCCGGCGCAGGTACGGCGACGGCTGCTTGACCGGGTCGAGGATGATGTTCCGCGGCTCCGCGTAGTCGCTGGTGACCAGCGTGTTCAGGTCCTCACGGGCCTGGATGCCGTGGGGGTTGGCGCAGGTCGGCTGGCCCAGCGTCGGCAGGTTCTCGCACAGCTTCGCGTTGTCGCCCTGCGGGGTGGCCGCCGAGGTCTGCGACAGCACCTGCGCGTTCTCGTCGAAGCGCACGACCTCACCGGGGCTGCCGGCGAACCCGTTGCTGATCACGGTCTGGCCGTTGGCGTAGGTGTACGGGCCGGGCGCGACCGGGCCACCCATGTACGTGCCGTAGGCCGTGCCGTCCTTGAGCACCCAGTAGGCGTCCGGCACGGACCCGCCGAGCGTCTGGGTCGGCAGGCTGACGCCCTTGAGCTTGAGCTGCGGCAACGCGCTCACGTCGAACGCGTACGTCGCCGCGGCGAACAGCGCGCCGGCGTAGATCGTGTCGCCCTTGTGCCACACGTACTGCATGTGGTGCGGCTCGTTCTCGACCAGCGGGCCGACGGTGGCGGTGTTGACGACCTTGCCGTACGTCGGCGAGCCCTTGGTGGCGTCGATGACGGCGAGGAAGTCCGGGCCGGGCAGGGCGTTCTTCGCCTTGTTCAGTCCGCCGCTGATGGTGCCGGGCAGGTTCTTGACGTCCTTGACGACCGTGTCGGCGATGTTCTCGTCACCGGCCCAGACGAGCAGCCATTCCTTGCGCTGCCCATTGTTTTCACTGCGAATTTTATTGCCGTCGACGAGGTGGTTCTCCACCCAGTACTGTTTTCCGTCCGCCCCGGTTTTCGAGTCGGTGACCACCTGCACGTCGGCGTAGGCGCTGCTCGTGCCGGTGTAGGTCACGGCGCCGGCGGCCAGTGCGACGGCCACCGTGCCGATCGATATCTTTCGCCATGACGGCGATTTCAGGCGCATGCCTTCTCCATGTTCCGTTCCCTGAATCTGTGCCCCGGAAATGGGCGGAACGGAATGGTTCCGTGCGGCGCCGCCGGGTGTCAAAGCAGTGTCAAAGGCTGGGAATCACCCACCGGAATAGTTCCCGGTGTCACTCTTTCGAGTGAGGAAACCCGATCAGGCGGGCTGCAGGGTGTCCGCTTCTTCGGTCGGCGGCGGCGTGATCGGATCGTCCGACGGGCGGCGGCCGTGCTGGGTGATCAGGACGACCGTGGCGCCCTGCTCGGCGCCGGCCGTGCCGATGGGCGCCTGCGCGACGACCACGCCGTCCTCCGGCGCCGGCATCCCCTCGGGCCCGGCGGGGACCAGCCCGGCGCGGCGCACGATCGCGCACGCGTCGTCCGCGCCAAGGCCCACGACGTCGGGCACTTCGACTACCGGCCGGTGTCGCCGCATGCGACCAGTCTAGGCGCAGATCGACGACGTTCGCCGGAGCGCGGAACCGGGTATACCGGACGGGTCGACCACGACCGAGGAGGACGTCATGGTGCATCCCGTGCCTCCCGGTCCCGAGCCCATCCCGCCCGGGCCGGGTCCCGAACCGGTGCCGCCGCCCCCGCCCGAACCGCCGGTACCGCCGACGCCACCGGAGCCACCGATGCCGCCGCCGGATCCACCGCTGTCGATATCCTGACCGCGTGACGGTGACCGGCTGGCGACGAGTGGTGCTGCTGTGCCTGCTCGCGTTCGGCCTGGTCGGCATGCACCACGTCGCCGGGATCGAGCACCCGCACAGCCCGGCGGTGACCGTGGTCGCCCACGCCGGGCAGCCCCACGGCGACCACGGCGTGACGCACGACGCGTTCCACCTGTGCCTGGCTGTGCTGCTGGCCGGGGTCCTGCTCGGCCTGTGGATGCTGCTGCGTGCCGCGCCGGCCCCGCCGCTGGTGCGCCGTCCCGCCGGTCGTCCCCGCTCGCGGGCGCCGGACCGGCCGTCCGGTCGCGCGGTGCTCGCCGGCCTCTGTGTGCTGCGGCTGTGATCGGCGCTCGCCCGCCAGATTCGCAGTAGCAAACACACGAGAGGTTCCTCTTCCCATGCGCAAGATCATGGGCGGCCTGCTGCTGGCCGCCACCCTGCTCACCGGTTGCGGCGCCGAGCCGCACGAATCGCACGGCGCGGCCACCGAACAGGCCGGTCACAACCAGGCCGACGTGGAGTTCGCCCGGATGATGATCCCGCACCACGAGGGTGCGCTCGAGATGGCGAAGCTGGCGCCGGAGCGCAGCACCGACCAGCGCGTGCTCGACCTCGCCGCCCGCATCGAGCGGGCGCAGGACCCGGAGATCCGGCAGATGCGCGACTGGCTCACCCGGTGGGGCGCACCTGCCGCACCGATGGACCACTCGATGCCGGGCGCGATGAGCCACGACGACATGGCGATGCTCGAGCACGCCACCGGCGCCGAGTTCGACCAGCGGTTCCTGCGGATGATGATCGAGCACCACGAGGGCGCGGTCGAAATGGCGCGGACCGAGCTCGCGCAGGGCACCAACGCCGACGCGAAGGCGCTGGCCCAGCGGATCATCGACACGCAGCAGGCCGAGATCACCGAGATGCGGGCGATGCTGCCCTAGCTCGCGGCGGCGGGGCGGGCCCGGCGCCCGGCCCGCCCGTCACGGCCGGATGGCGCCGATCCGCAGGCACACGCCCGTCGTCAGGCTCAGGATGCCGACGAAGAGCAGGAACACGTGGGCGGCGACCGCGCCCAGCCCGACGAGCACCCCGCCGAGCACCATCAGCGTGACGCACAGGAGCCGGCGGGACAGGCCCAGGTGGTGGAAGCGGCCTTCACGCAGTGCTCTGGTCAGCTCGGGATCGCTGACCTCGAACCACTGCTCGATCGCCCTGAGCTGCTGCTGCTCGTTCCGGCTCAACATGCTGCCGCCCCTGGGTCGCCGTTGACTGGTCTGCTCCGGCGGATACCCGCATCAGCGCAGGTCAATCCGGGTTGACCCACCCGTGCTACGGCCGCCGCACCACCCGGTGAACCGACGAGCCGGCACCGGTTGTCCGCCTTGACCAGCGGCGTGGCCGCGCGCGAGCCCGGCCGCCAGTCCGGAAAGATCCACAGTGGACCGGTGTGAGCCGGTGGTGGTCCCGCGGTCGATCAGCCGCAGCGGCGGCTTGGACTCGACGCCGGTCGCCTGCCCGTCACGCCACCGACGGAGCGAGCACGGGTTCGACGACCTGCCGGCGTGCCCGCTGCAGCGCGAGCGTCGCCACACCGGTGGCCGCGAGGGTGACCACGCCCGCGACCAGCAGTGCCTCGCTCGCGCCGAACCGCTCACACATCCAGCCGAGCAGCGGGGCACCGGTGGCGCCCGCGGCCGCGGCGACCGCGCCGTCGATCGAGAGCACGCGGCCGCGCATGTCCTCGGCCGAGTCGAGCTGCAGGCGGGTGCTCTTGGCGGTGTCGATCAGGACCGCGCCGGCCGCGATGGGCAGGATCACGGCGCCGAACCCGAGCATCCCGGGCAGGAAGCCGCTGACGGTCTGCAGGACGCTCGTCACCGCGGCGGCGCCGAGCAGGAGCGGGAGGGTGAGCTCCCGCACGCGAGCCGCGATCACGCCACCGATCACCGTGCCGACGGCGAACACGGACGACAGCAGACCGTAGCCGGCGGCGCCCGAGTTCAGCGGTCCCTGCGCCATGGCGGCCATGGTGACCTGGTAGTTCCGGCCCAGGCCGGACAGCACGAAACCGAGCGTGAACAGGACGATCAGCACGTGGCTGCGGCGCACGTAGGCCAGGCCCGCGCGCACCCCGGCGCGTTCGGCCCTGGCGACGGCGAGCGGGTGCAGCTCGGCCGTGCGGATCACGAGGACCGTGACGATCACGGCGATGAAACTGGCCGCGTTGAGCGCGAAGAGGAGCGCGTCGCCGACCGCGGCGGCGAGCACGCCGGCCAGGCTCATGCCGAGGACGCGCCCGGCGGAGTTGATGATGGAGCCGAGCGCGAGGGCGTTGCCCAGGTCGTGGCGGGGGACGACCTGCCCGGCGAAGCGGCCCAGCGCGGGGGATTCGAACGCGCCGACCATCCCGGCGACGGCGGTGAGGCCGTAGATGCCGGCCAGCGGCATGTCCTGCCACACCAGGACGGCCAGCAGCAGCGCGATCACCAGATGGGTGGTCTGGCCGGCGAGGATGATGCGCCGGGGCGGGAACCGGTCGGCGATCGCGCCCGCCCAGGGGCCGACGAGGAGCGCCGGGAGGGTCGAGAGCAGGACCGACAGACCGACCGAGGTGGCCGAGCCGGTGGAGGCCATCACGACCCAGTTGAGGCCGAGCACCTGCATCCAGGTACCGGTCACCGACACGAAGTCGGCGGTCGCCCACAGGCGGTAGTTGTGGTTTCCGAGCGCGCGGATCATCGGCGGCAGTTGTCGCCGCAAGGTCTTTCCTTCCGAAGTGCCGGGGCGGTCCCGAACGGGTCCCGGCGGTGGGACGTGCGTCAGGCCCGGGCAGGTCGGCGCCCGGGCCTGGATTTCCCGGGCAGGCGCCCAGGAGCGCGCTCCACGCTACCGGCGGGTTCGCCGGCTGTCCTTGTGTCGATGGCGACAGTGGGCGCTGCTAACACTTCGCCACTGTGGCGAGGGCCGCAGTCAGCCCAGCCGCTCCAGGGCGAACGCGGTCAGGAACCCGGCCGCCGTGATCAGGCCGGTCACCAGCTGGGCCTCCTCGAACGCCTCCGGCACCATGGTGTCCGCGATCATCGCGAGGATCGCGCCCGCCGCCACCGCCGTGATCACCGCGATCGTCTCCGGCGCGGCTCCGCCGAGCACGAGGTTCCCCAGCAACGCGGCGACCCCGCTGGCCAGGGCGATCCCGCCCCACACCCCGAACACGTACCGCGCGCCGCGGCCCGCCTGCTTCATCCCGGCGGCGCTCGACAGCCCCTCCGGCACGTTCGAGATGAACACCGCCGCCAGCACCGACACCCCGATCCCGCCGCCGCCGAGCAGCGACAACCCCAGCACGACCGACTCCGGCACCCCGTCCAGCAGCGCGCCGATCGCGATCGCGCTGCCGCTGCCCTGCACGTCGGACTCCGACGGCTGCCGGTCGTGCGACCGCTTCCGGTGCCGCGCGCCGCGCCGCGCCAGCCCGGCGTTCGCCAGCACGTACGCCACGGCGCCGCCGAGGAACCCGATCGCCGTCGGCAGCAGGCCGCCGGTGCGTTCGGCCTCGTCCATCAGGTCGAACGCGAGCGCCGAGATCAGCACCCCGGCCCCGAAGGCCATGATCCAGGCGACCACGCGCGACGGCACGCGCACGAACCACGCCACCGCCGCGCCGATCACCAGCGCCGCACCGCCGACCAGGCCCCACACCCCGGCCTCGAGCCACTCCGGCATCCGCATCCCCTCCGCACACTCGTCCGGCACGGTCATCGTCCCGTGCCCGGTCGCGTCGTGCTCGGTTCCGCCACTCGGCCGAGGCTGAGAAAGCGCTTACTTCGCCGTCGCCAGATCGTCCTATTCGGACCGGTCAGGGCTCGTCCGTGCGCCGTTCCCGCAGCGCGTCGAGCTGTTTGCGCACGTCTTCGACGTCCCAGCGGTACTGGCCGCCGGGGGTGATGAGCGCCGGCCGGATCCAGCCGCGTTCGGCGTAACGGCTGATCGACCGCCGAGACAGGCCCAGCTCGGCCGCGAGTTCACCCGAGCCCACCGTGCGTCGGCGTGCAGTCATGATCGTCACCGTATTGGGTGACATGCGGGGTGCGCGCGGCCCATGGCCCTCTTGACCCGCATAGCCCCGTTGTCCTTGTTGACCCAGTTGGGTTATTGAGGTCCTCGCGGGGAAGCGAAACCATCGGTTCGAGCCCGCCCGCCGACTCCCATGTCCCGGGCAGGTCCCGGGCGGGCTCCCATATCCTCGCGGGTGTGCGCTTCCCGGCCTCGTAACAGGCGTTTCGGCTCGTCCGACTGCACGACATGGTGAGCCGCCGCGTCTTCCGGCGCCTGCGGTGTCCTGGGTGCGGCCGGACGCGCCGGGAAATGCGCGTGTTCGGCACACCGCGGCACGACGAGTCCGGGAACGTCAAGCCGCGTCGGCAGGTGCGCCGCGAACTCGACGCGCAAGCGGACGCCTGGCGCCCAGAGCCCCGTTGCGACCGGTGCCGCTAGTTTTGGAGCAGCCGCTCCGTTACGGTTCCGGTCGTGCCCCGGCCCCGCGTGCACGACCTCGACCGGCTGCTCGACACCGCCGAGCGCCTGGTCGCCGAGGACGGCGCGGTGTCCGTCCGCAGCCTCGCGGCGGCCGCCGGGGTGTCGAACGGCGCGATCTACCACGCGTTCGGCTCGATCAACGCGCTGCTCGGCCGGGTGTGGCTGCGCGCGGACCGGGACCACCATGATCGCCGTGACCATCGCACCTGCATCCTTCCCGCGCGCACTTGACCGGCTGGTAACGGTTAGAACCCGACTCGTCCGATAGCCCTCCTGACAACCGACAGGAGTGAGCAATCCCCGAAGCGGCTGGTGTGGCCTTGGGTATTCCTCGCCGTCGTCATCACGGCCTCGGCGCTGGCGGTCGTCATCACGCTCATGGTCACCTCCGGCGAAGAGGACCGCGGCCCGACGACATTCACAGTCACAGGGACCTTCACTCTGAAGGACGGAGTTACCGCCTATGCGCCCGACGGAGGCGACTGTCAGGGGAGCCGTGGCTACAGCGACATCTCAGGTGGTGCCCAAGTCACGGTTTACACCAGTTCCGGTTCCGTCGCAGCGATCGGGCAGCTCGGACCAGGACGGCACGGGCCGAGCGTGTCCTGCCAGTTCGACATCGTCATACCGAATGTCCCAACCGGCCAGGGCCCGTACCAGATCGAGGTCAGCCATCGGGGCAAGATCGGCTTCAGCGAGCAAGAGGCCAACAGGGTCGCGATCTCACTCGGGAATTGATTACTCGGCTTCCCACTCGTAGACGAGGCGGTATCGGTCCGCAGCCATGATGATGTCGTTCATCTCCAGGGCGACGCCGTCGGTGCGGAAGGCCAGGCGGGTCACGGTGAGCACCGGCGTGCCAGGTGGCAGCTCGAGCTGGGTGCGCTCCTCGTCCGTCGGCATTCGCGCGCCGACGTCTTCCATGAATTGGCTGATGACGTGGCCGGCCTCTTCGAGCCGGGCGTAGGCGCCGCCCTTGCCGGTGTCGACCTCTTCGAGCACGGTCCCGCGCGTGAACTCCCGCGGCAACCGGCTCACCGCAAGCTGCACGATCAAGCCGTTCGCGCGCATGACGCGGTCTCGCACGGTGACCTCGTCGCCCTCTGCGATGCCGAGCAGTTCCGCAGCGCGGGCATCCGCGGGCTCGAACCGGATCCGCACACTGGTACTCGGCGTGAAGCCCTGGCGCGCGGCGTCGGCTAGGAAGGCGCCTTCGTTCCGGGCGCGCGCGGCTCGGGACAGGCGAGACCGGGCGAGTCGAGTGACGCTGGCCGGCGGGCGGACGAACACCCCAACACCATGCTTGATCGTCACCAAGCCGTCGGCGGCGAGCAGCCGCATGGCCTCGCGCACTGTCCGGCGGGAGACGTCGTACTGCTCGACGAGCTGGGTCTCACTGGGCAGCTTCGAGCCAGGTTCGTACTCGCCGCCGCCGATCTTCTCCCGCAGCGCGTGTGCGATCTGCCGGTAGACGGCTACTCCGCTGGACGGATCGACCATCGCTGAATTCTCCCAGTTGTCTGCTCGTGCTGACCACTGCCTACCTCTGTGTCACCCTCGACACGTGTACTCATCTCCACAAGTACACGAGTCTACGAGTCATCGGAGGGGGCCTCGTGGTCCCGTCGCAGCTTGGCGATCTGCGCACGCACGTCCTGCAGGTCCCACCGGTAGTGCCCGCCCAGCGTCGTTTCCGTCGGTTTCAGCAGGCCGAGCTTGACGTACCGCGTCAGCGTCCGCGCAGAGATCCCCAGGACCTCGGCCACCTCCGGAGTCCGCAACAGCCGACGCTTGATCATCACCCGGCCACTGTCCCGCTTGACTCGATTGGCTGGACGTTTGGCGCAAGACGGTAGCGACCGTGCTCGACGATGCGGGTCTGACGACCACTCAGATCGCCGACCAGCTCGGCAACACGCCGCGGGTGGTGGAGAAGCACTACCGGGCCAAGCGGGTCAGCAACGAACATGCCGTGGCTGCCTTGGAGTCGATGTTCGGCACCGATGATGAGGAGGAATGAAAGTGTGCAGTTTTCGTGCAGTCCGGGTTCCTGGGGTCCGAAATGAAGAATCCCCCAGGCCGTTGACCTGGGGGAAGAGTGGGGCGCCTGGGGCTCGAACCCAGAACCTACGGATTAAAAGTCCGCAGCTCTACCAATTGAGCTAACGCCCCGTGAGGTCAGCTTAGCGACCATCGCCACCCAGTCCGGTCCGGGGTGGTGCCCGTGTCGCCGGCGTAGGGCGCTTCTAGTGTGGCCGGACGCCGGGGAAGAAGGAGCACCGAGTGAAGCTGCTGACCGCTGTCGTGCGGCCGTTCGTTCTCGATGGTGTTCGGCAGGCTCTCGAGCAGCTCGCGGTTCTCGGCATGACCGTGACCGAGGTGCAGGGCTACGGCCGCCAGAAGGGGCACCGCGAGGTCTACCGCGGCGCCGAGTACCAGGTCGACTTCGTGCAGAAGCTCCGCGTCGAGGTGTTGCTCGACGACGAGCTCGTGGAACGGGCACTCGACGCGGTCGTCCAGGCGTGCCGGACCGGGCGGATCGGTGACGGCAAGGTGTGGGTGACCCCCGTCGACACCGTCGTGCGCGTTCGCACCGGCGAGCGCGGGCCGGACGCCATCTAGCGGCGCGCGGTCCGCCGCAGCCAGAGCAGGCCGATCACCGGCAGCACCAGCGGGATGAACAGGTACCCCTCGCCGTAACCCGACCACACCGTGGCATCCGGGAAGGCCTCCTGGTCGAACACGCTGAGCGTCCCGACCACCAGGACCCCGAGCAGCTCGATCCCGATCGCCGCCACCGCCAGGCGGAACGACAGCTCCCCGCGGCGCGCCAGTGCGACCGTCGCCACGATGTAGATCACCGCGGCCAGCGCGGACAGCGTGTAGGCCAGCGGCGCCTCGTGCCACTTCGTCGAGATCTGCACCGCCGCGCGCGACGTCGCGGCCAGCGCGAAGATCCCGTACACCGCCACCAGGATCCGGCCCGGCCCCGTCGCCACCGTCCGCCGCTCCGAACGCTCAGCCATGCCCGGCACTCCAAATCTGGTGGATCCGCTCGACCATCACCGGGATCGCCAGGCACGCGACACCCAGGATGACCGTGCTCGACCGGCTCCGCTCGGCCAGCGCCCACGCCGCCCCGGCCGGCAGGATCACCAGCGAACCGACGAGGTAGGCCAGGTAGGTCACCATGCTCCCGGGCCGGTCACCACCGATCAGCAGCACGATCCCGACCACCAGCTGCGCGACGATCAGGACCTCGACCACCCCGAGCGCCACCAGCAGCGCGCGCCCCGGCTCCCGGCCCCGCGCGGCGGAGACGAAGGCCCACACGGCGACCAGCGCGGCGCTCACCGCGACGGCCACGCCGAACCCAGTGATCACCGATCCTCACCCACCGTCGAACACCACTTCCGACCGCAGCTTAGCCGCGTGGCGCGCACCACCGGCCGCCAGGAGCAGTGGCGACGGAAAATAACCGACCGGTTCCGCGGCCACCCGGATGGCCGTACCGTGCCCGATCCGCCGATGACGCGATGACCTGTGCAGAGGGGCCCGGACCCGGACATCGTGTGGCGAACGGGTGGTGGAAAGCCCACGGGCCTCACTGCCGGTGAACCCGAAACCCCCGCCACGCCGCCGGTTCGGCGGTGCGACGTGCCGCCGCCCGCGAGCACCATGAACGAGGGGCAGTGCTACCGAACCGAGGGGGATCGGGTGATCTTCCAGTTGAACTGGCGTGGAAACCCGGAGCGGATACTGACGACGATCTTCGCGCAGGCGACCGACCGGATGCCGGGCCTGCGGCCACCGGGCCGCTGCCGGCTGCGCGCCTGCCCGTGTCAGGCCAGCGCCTCCAGCGACTCCCGCAGCTTCCCCTCGACCGGCACGGGCCGCCGCGTCTCGCGGTCGACGAACACGTGCACGAAATGACCCTCGGCGACCGGTTCGCCCCGATCCTCGCGGAAGATCCCGATCTCGTACCGCACGCTGCTGCGCCCGAGGTGCGCGACCCGCAGGCCGATCGACAGCACCTCGGGGAACGCCACCGACGCGTGGTAGTTGCAGTGCGATTCCACGCACAGCCCGATCACGCCGCCGTCGTGGATGTCCAGCCCGCCGCGCTCGATGAGGTAGGTGTTGATGACCGTGTCCATCAGGGCGTAGTGGACGACGTTGTTGACGTGCCCGTACACGTCGTTGTCCTTCCAGCGGGTGGGCACCTGCTGCCAATGCGGGTACGAGGTCACGGGCGGCAGCTTAAGGCCTCTACTCTGGGGTGATCGTTCACTCGTAGGGAATCTCAAGATCACTTGACCGGAGTAGCGCCGCGCTGGGAACCTCTTCCCATCGGGTACCAAGAGGGATGGACCGTTGCCGAGATCACGGTCCGCGTGCTGGTCGACGCCGGGGTCCGGCGTGCCTACACCGTGGCCGGGAACTCGTTCCTCGAACTCCTCGACGCCCTCCGGTTCGAACCGCTGATGGCGTTGGTCACAGCGCGCCAGCACGCGGGCGCGGCGTTCATGGCCGAGGCCGAGGGCAAGCTGCGCGAGGTCCCGGCGCTGCTGCTCGGCGGCCCCGGCCCGGGCATCGCGGACTTCCTGGTCGCCGTCCGCTCGGCCCACCAGGACGGCTCGCCGATGGTCGTGCTGGTCGAGGAGCGCGCGAGCGTCCAGCTGGGCGGCCCCGGCATCCAGGACGAGGTCGCCCAGCTGGACCCGCTGACGCTGTTCGGCCCGTTCGCGAAGTGGACCGGCCGCGCCGAGACGGCCGCCCAGGTGCCGGTGCTCGCCGCGCGGGCGGCCCGCGCCGCCCGGGACGGGCGCCCGCGGCCGGCGATCCTGGCGGTGCCGGCCGACTTCTGGGTCGCGCCCTTCGACGGCGTCATCCCGGAGCCCGAGCCGCGCCTGGACGACACCGGCGCGGTGCTGCGGTCCGCGCACGAGGTCGCCGCCCTGCTGGCCGACTCGCGCTACCCGGTGGTGATCGCCGGCGGCATCGGGCGCAGCGCGCGCAAGAACCTGATCGCCGCCGCCGAGCAGCTCGGCCTGTCCGTCTACACCGCGTTCCGCCGTCAGGACAGCTTCCCGGAGAACCACGCGCGCTACGCCGGTCACCTGGGCGTCGGCATCCCGCCCGGGCAGCTGGACGCGCTGGAGCGGGCCGACGTGGTGCTCGCCATCGGCACCCGGCTGGACGAGGTGACCACGCAGAACAACCGGTACCCGCTGTCCGCGCAGACGCTGGTGGTGATCGGCCCCGGCCTGCCCGCCACCCACCGGCGCGGCCTGACGTTCCGGATCGACTGTGAGGCCGGTCCCTTCCTGCGGAAGCTGGTGGCGGTCGGCGTCGCCCGGTCGCGGCGCAGCTCGGCGGCCAACGCGGCCACCCACACCCACATGACCCCGCCGCGCACCAGCCCGGACAACCCGCTGGTCCACCCGGCCGACGTGGTCCGGGTGCTGCGCAAGGTCGCGCCCGAGGACACCGTGGTGACCGCGGACTCGGACTCCACCGCCCGGTTCGTGCACCGGTACTGGTGCTTCACCGAGCCGCACACCCAGGTGGAGCCGCCGGACGGGGTGCGCGGCTACGCCGTCCCGGCCGCGCTCGGCGCGAAGCTGGCCGCCCCGAAGCGCACGGTCGTGGCCGTGATCTCGGACGCCGCGGCGATGATGACCGGGCAGGAGCTGGAGACCGCGGTGCGCTACCGCGCGCCGATCCTCGTCGTGGTGTTCCAGAACGGCCTGTACGCCGACATCGCCATGCACCAGGCGGCCAAGCACGGTCGCTTGAACGGTGTGTCACTCACGGCGGTGGACTTCGCGGCGTGGGCCCGCTCGTTCGGCGCGGCCGGTTACACGATCGAATCGCCCGAGCAGCTGGAGCCCACCTTCACCCGGGCGCTGCAGCACCAGCGCCCGAGCGTCGTCGACGTGCGGACCGATCCGGACGTGATCGATCCGGACACCAGGCTGTCCGCGCTGTTCCAGCGGTCACGCAAGAGCTAGCGCTTCCGCCGGATCTGTGATCTACTGGTGGAGGTCTTCGAAGATTTTGTGTTCGTGTTCAGGCACGCTCGCAAGATTTGGCGGGCGTAGTGGTTCCCCACTCGGGGAGGCAAACCGATCCGTCATCGACCCGGTGCATCGAACCGGTGTGCCGTTTGTTTGCAGTATATGGAGATTTTTGCATGGCTCAGGGCACCGTGAAGTGGTTCAACTCCGAGAAGGGGTTCGGCTTCATCACTCCCGACGAGGGCGGCGGCGACGTCTTCGTCCACTACTCGGAGATCCAGGGTCGCGGCTTCCGCACCCTGGAGGAGAACCAGCGGGTTGAGTTCGAGATCGGCCAGGGCCAGAAGGGTCCGCAGGCCACCGGCGTCAACGTCCTCTGATTCGACTTCGAACGGCAGCCCCCGTCTCCTCGTGAGGCGGGGGCTGCCGTCGTTTTTCCCACCTTCGACAACAGTGTTCACAATCCCGCCGACCTCGGTCCGGAAGATCGTGTCGTCCGGTACCTTCATGCGCGTGTGGTTCGAGGGCGAGGGGTGGAACCGATGACTGCTACCGCGACGCGGCCTGCCGTGCCCGGTGGCCCGGGCGGTGGAGTGCCGGAACCCGCCGCGTCCCCGAACGTTCCGCGCGGTGGCCTGGCCGGCCTGTTCGACCTGCCCGGCGCCGCGGTCCGCGGCATCGCGCGCTCGGCCCGCACCACACCGGGCCGGCTGACGGTGATCGCGGTCGGGCTCGTCGTGCTGGCGCTGGTCACCGGGGTGGTCGCGACGATCACCCTGCAGGACCGCAAGAACACGATCAACGACCTCATCGACCACCGCGAGCCGCTGGCCGCGGCCTCGCAGGAGGTGTACCGGTCGCTGTCGGACGCCGACGCGACCGCGCCGGGCGCGTACCTGGCGAGCGGCGTCGAACCGCCGTCGCTGCGCCAGCGCTACGACACCGCGATCGCGCGCGCCGGGGTCGCGCTGGCCAAGGCCGCGTCCGACTCGGCCGGCGTGCCGGAGGCCGCCGCGCAGGTCGAGATCCTGACCCGCCAGCTGCCCGTCTACACCGGCCTGGTCGAGACCGCCCGCGCCAACAAGCGGCAGGGCTTCCCGGTCGGCTCGTCCTACCTGCTCGAGGCCTCCAGCCTCATGCGCACCACGATCCTGCCCGCCGCCCAGGACCTGTACCGGATCGACACCGACCGGCTGGCCGAGGAGCAGGACGACGCGAGCGGCTTCCCGTGGGCCACCACGCTCCTGGTGCTCGCGCTGCACGCGGCGCTGATCGCGACCCAGGTCTACCTGACCCGCAAGACCAACCGGGTGCTGAACATCGGGCTGGTCCTGGCGACCGGGGCCACCGTGCTCGCGCTGCTGTGGGGTGCGACGGCGGTCACCGTGCAGAGCGTGCTGGTCAGCAGCGGCGACTCCGAGGGCAGCCACCAGGTCGACGTGCTGGTCCGCGCCCGCATCGCGGCGCTGCAGGCCCGCGCGAACGAGATGCTGACCCTGGTCGCGCGCGGTGACGGCGGCACCTACGAACAGGAGTTCAACACGCTCGCCCCGCAGGTGACCGGCCTGCTGAACGAGGCGCGCGGGTTCGCCACCGGGGACATGGCCCGCGAGGTGCAGGGCGCGGCGGACAGCGCCGAGCGGTGGCTGAACACGCACCAGGAGATCCGCGCCAAGGACGTCGACGGCGCCTACTCCGACGCCGTGAAGCTCGCGGTCGACTCGTCGGTCCAGGGCGGCGCGGCGACGACCTTCGCCAACCTCGACGACGCGCTGGTCGCCGCGATCGGGCACGGTAGGCAGGCGTTCCTCGACGACACCCGGGGCGGCGACCGCGCGCTGACGCTGCTCGCGCCCGGCTTCGCGGTGCTCGCCGTGGTCGCCGCGGCGGGCGCCACCATGGGGATCAGGGACAGGCTGAGGGAGTACCGCTGATGGCTCGGGGGAAGGTGGCCGCGCTCGTGGCGGCCGTCGCGTTGCTGGCCGCCGGTTGCGGCAGCGCCGGGACGCCGGCCGACCCGGCGCCGGTGGGTGACGTGCAGGCGCCGATGCCGGCCGGGGTCGGCGGCGGCGATCCGGGGCGCGGCAACGGGGCGGACAACAACTGCGACACCCGCAGCCTCTCGCCGAGCGGGTCGATCCCGTCCGGGTCGACGATGGACAAGATCCGCGACCGCGGCCGCCTGATCGCCGGGGTGGACCAGACCAACTTCCTGTTCGGCTTCCTCAACCCCTCCAGCGGCAACCTGGAGGGCTTCGACATCGAGATCGTCAAGCAGATCGCCGCGTCGATCTTCGGCCGGTGGGAGGGCCACATCCAGTGGGTGGCCATCCCGTCGTCGGCGCGGGAGGACGTGCTGAAGGATCGCCAGGTCGACATCGTCGTGCGGACCTACAGCATCACCTGCACGCGGATGAAGGACGTGGCGTTCTCCGCGCCCTACTACCAGGCCGGGCAGGCGGTGCTGGCGGCGAAGAACTCGGGGATCCGCGGCCTGCCGGACCTCGGCGGCAAGCGGGTGTGCGCGGCGAAGAACTCGACTTCGCTGTCCACGATCAGCACCGCGCCGTCGCGCCCGATCCCGGTGTCGGTGAACAACTGGTCGGACTGCCTGGTGCTGATCCAGCAGGGCCAGGTCGACGCGATCTCCACCGATGACGTGATCCTCGCCGGCATGGCGCGGCAGGACCCCAACCTGGAGGTCGTCGGCGAGCCGTTCACGCGCGAGTACTACGGCGTCGGCATCCCGCTGGGGCAGGACGACATGGTCCGGTTCGTCAACGCCGTGCTGGAGAACGTCCGCAACGGCGGTGCCTGGCAGAACACGTACCGGTACTGGATCGAGCCGGCGCTCGGACCGGGTTCGCCGCCGTCCGTGTCCTACCGCTGAGGGGGTGTCCACAGTGTCCGAAGAGGAACGTCGTCCGCGTCACGCACGCCCGGACGACCGGCCGATCACCGGTTCGCTCGCCGACGAGCCCGGCACCGGCTGGAGCAGGCCGGCCGACGAGCTGAGCGGCTCCCGGCCGACGCCGATCGGCGAACCGGTGCCCTCGGCCGCCGAAACGCAGATCATCGAGCCGGTCCGCCCGCCCGCGGAACCCGTGCAGCCGGACGACGTGCAGCTCACCAGCGTGCTCGCCTCGCCCGCCCCGATGACCGAGATGATCCGGCCACCCGCGCCGCGGCCCGAGCCGAGCGGTCCCGGTGTGCTGCCGGACCCGGGCACGGACAGCGTGCTCCCCGAGCGGTCCAGCGGTCACACCGGGTCGGGCAGCCAGCCCGGCACCGGGCCGGGCACCGGAACCGGTGCTTTCCCGGGTACTTCCCGGCGGACCGGGCGGCGGACGCGCCGCGGCCGTCTCGGCGCGGGCCTGGTCGAGGTCCCGCCGGTGCCCTACCGCGATCCGGCGTCCGCGGTGCTGAAAAACCCGGTGGTGTCGGAGGAGAAGCGGTACTGCGGCAACTGCTCCGCCAAGGTCGGCCGCGGCTCGGCCGGGCCGGAGGGCGTGTGCGAGAAGTGCGGCACCGCCTACTCGTTCCTGCCCACGCTGCAGCCGGGCGACCTGGTCGGCGGGCAGTACGAGGTGCTCGGCGCGATCGCCTACGGCGGTCTCGGCTGGATCTACCTCGCCAAGGACCGCAACGTCAACGACCGCTGGGTCGTCCTCAAAGGACTGATCGACACCGGGGATCCGACGGCCGTCGCGGCGGCGGTGAACGAGACCCGGTTCCTGGCCGAGGTCGAGCACCCGAACATCGTCAAGATCTACAACTTCGTGCAGCACCCGGACGCGCGCACCGGGCACGCCATCGGCTACATCGTGATGGAGTACATCGGCGGTCAGTCGTTGCGCCAGCTCGCGCTGGCCCACCAGCGCGCCGCCGGCCGTCCGGAGCCGCTGCCGATCGCGCAGGTCATCGCCTACGGCCTGGAGATCCTGCCCGCGCTGGGGTACCTGCACAGCCAGGGGCTGCTGTACTGCGACCTCAAGCCGGACAACGTGATCCAGACCCACGAGCAGCTCAAGCTGATCGACATGGGCGCGGTGCGGCGGATCGACGACTACACCAGCCCGCTGTTCTTCACCACCGGCTACAGCGCGCCGGAACTGACCACGCACGGCGCGTCGATCGCGTCGGACCTCTACACCGTGGGCCGCACGCTGGCCGTGCTGAGCTTCGAGTTCAACGGCTACACCACGAAGTACAAGGCCGGGCTGCCCACGCCGGACGAGATCCCGCTGTTCAAGCTGTTCGGCTCGTACTACCGGTTCCTCAAGCGCGCCACGCACCCCGATCCGGACCGCCGGTTCCTCTCCGCCGAGGAGATGGCCGACCAGCTCGCCGGGGTGCTGCGCGAGATCATCTCGATGGGCACCGGGAAACCGCGTCCCGCGGTGTCCACTGTGTTCGGTCCGGAGACCAACGCCTTCGGGGTGGATCTGGTGGTGCCCGAGGCCGGCTGGACGGTGCCGCTGCCGGACGCCGTCGAGGTGGTGTCCGGCCTGCCGATCCCGCAGGTCGACACCGACGACCCGGCGGCCGGTGTGCTGGCGACGACGACGGCCGTGGACCCGCGGTCGGCGATCGACGCGCTGGCCGGCGCGCCGCCGGACTCGATCGAGGTGCGGCTGCGGATCGTCCGCGCGCGCATCGAGCTGGGCGAGCTGGCCGAGGCGAGCCGTCAGCTGCAGGCCGCGCAGTACCTGGCGATCCGGGCCGGGTACCCGCACGACTGGCGGATCGACTGGCACCGCGGGCTCATCGAGCTGGCCGGCGGGCGGCCGCGCGTGGCGAACGTCGCGTTCGAGACCGTGTACGACGACCTGCCCGGTGAGATCGCGCCGAAGCTCGCGCTCGCGGTGAGCGCGGAGGGTATCGGTGACTACTTCACCGCGGCCCGGTTGTACGAGCAGGTGTGGCGCACCGACCGGACGTACGTGAGCGCGGCGTTCGGGCTGGCGCGCGTGTACCTGGCGCAGGGTGCGCGGGCGGGTGCGATCGAGGTGCTGGAGTCGGTGCCGTCGGCGTCGACGCACTACGTCGCGGCGCAGGTGGCGGCCATCAAGATCAAGACGCGGGCGAGCGGGCCGAACACGTCGGTGAGCGAGGCGGACCTGGTGGACGCGGGCGCGAAGCTGGAGCACCTGCGCCTGGACGCGGAACGGCGGACGCGGATCTCGGCGGAGGTGCTGGAGGCGGCGTTCACCTACGTGCAGGGCGCGCCACCCGGCTACCGCACGGCGGCGAAGGTGCTGGGCTGCGAACTGTCCGAACGCGACGTCCGCTTCGGACTGGAACGCTGCTACCGCACACTGGCGCGGCTGGCACACACGCCGGGCGAGCGCATCGAGCTGGTCGACCGCGCGAACTCGGTGCGCCCCCGCACGCTCACCTGACACAGGCGGCACGCGCCGGCGGACCCGCCGCCTCGCGCGACGGGTTTGCTGCTCGTCGCGCCGTGTTCGCCCCTTCGCGCGCCGCGCCGGGGAGTGTCAGGGGTTGATGTCCCAGTCCTCCGCGCGGCGGGTCGGCTGCTGCGTGAACTTCTTCAGCGCCTCGGGATCGCCGTGTGTGGTGAAGTGCTCGAGTCCGACCTGGACGAACAGTCCGCGCGCCCGCACCGCGACCGGGCCGTCCGCCGAGTCGAGGTGTCCGTCCGCGCTCGCGTAGATCTTGCGGCCCGCCACACCGTCCACACGCGCGGCGATGAACAGCGTGGTGCCGACCGGAACCGGGCGCAGGAAGTCGGTTTCCAGCTTGCCGGTCACCGCGGGACGACGCAGCAGGTTGCCGACCGTCGAGCCGAGTGCCTCGTCGAAGGCGCACGCCAGCAGCCCGCCGTGGGCGAGCCCGGGCGCGCCCTGGTGCGCGCGCGTCACCGGGAACCGCGAGTACACGATGCCGGCATCGCCGACCGTGGAGTGCATGTGCAGTCCGTTGTCGACCTCACCACACCCGAAGCACTCCGCGTAGTGCATCTCGAGTTTCGTGCCCGGCCCGGGGGCCTTGGGGTGGATCTCCGGCTGTTCGGTCTGGACCGGAGGCCAGGGAGTCGCAGGTCGGCGCTTGTCGCTCACATCGGACACGGTAACCGGTTCTACCGGGAAAACGCCCGGCCACCCCGGGTTCGGAGAGACAAAAACCACGACAGGAGAGAAAATCACTACCCGATGGCACTAAGGTCGCAACCTTGACCGCGCTGGTACGAAACGGTTTGAGGAGGTCGGGGCGAAAGATGGCGAACACAGCGCAGGCACCCGAGGTCGACGAGAAGACGGTCAGACGAGCCGTCATCGCTTCGGCGATGGGTAACGCCACAGAGTGGTACGACTACGGGGTGTTCACCTCGGGTGCGATTGCCGCCAGCATCGGCACCGTGTTCTTTCCCGGCGAGGGGAACGCGATTCTGAAATCGCTGGCGCTGGTGGCGATCGGGTTCGTGGTTAGGCCGTTCGGCGGAGCGTTCTTCGGCCCATTGGGCGACAAGATCGGGCGTCAGCGCGTGTTGGCGATCACGATTCTGCTGATGTCCGGCTGCACGTTCCTGGTCGGCTGCCTGCCGACGTACTCGGGCGAGTACGCGATCGGTATCGGCGCGCCGATCCTGATCCTGTTGCTCCGGTTGATCCAGGGGTTCTCGACCGGCGGTGAGTACGGCGGCGCGGCGACGTTCATCGCCGAGTACGCGCCGACCCGCAAGCGCGGGTTCTGGGGCAGCTTCCTGGAGATGGGCACGCTGGCCGGTTACGTGCTGGGCAACGTGGTCGTGCTGACGGTGACGCTGTCGTTCACCGCGGACCAGGTGGACAGCTGGGCGTGGCGCATCCCGTTCTGGGTGGCGCTTCCGCTCGGCGTCATCGGTCTGTACCTGCGGAACAAGCTCGAGGACACGCCGGAGTTCCGGCGTCTGGAGGCCGCGGGCGAGAAGGCGGAGAAGGCGCCGCTGAAGGAGACCCTGTCCCGCAACTGGCGCATGATCATGAACCTGATCGGGATCGTGCTGCTGCTCAACATCGCCGACTACATGTTGCTGACGACGATGCCGACGTACTTCACGGACACGTTGAAGATCAGCGACAACACGGCGACGGTGATCATCATCATCGTGGAGCTGATCCAGATCGCGTTGATCGCGCCGATCGGCGCGCTCTCCGACCGGGTCGGCCGAAAACCGATGCTGCTGACCGCGGCGATCGGGTTCCTCGTGCTGAGTTACCCGTCGATCAAGCTGATGCAGAGCGGGAGCACGGTGCTGCTGTTCCTCGGGTTCCTCATCGTGGCGCTGCTGCTGGTGCTGATGCTCGCGGTGATCGGGTCGACGTTCCCGGCGATGTTCCCGACCCGCGTGCGCTACGGCGCCTTCGCGATCGGCTACAACGTCTCGACGTCGATCTTCGGTGGTACCTGCGGTGTCGTCGTGACCGCGCTGATCCACGGCACCGGCAACCAGGACTGGCCGGCGTTCTACCTGATGATCGCCGCGGCGATCGCGCTGATCCCGATCATGCGGATCCCGGAGACGGCGCGGGTCCCGATGGACCACATCAACGAAGAGGGTGTGACCGCGCCGCCCGCGCCCAAGGCCGCGACGAACTGACGGTCGGCGGAAGGGTGAGGGCCGGGTCCCGGTTGGGGCCCGGCCCTCGCTCACTCGGTGACCTCGGCAGCGTCGCCCGCGGCACGAGGAGCGAAGTGACGCCGTGCGTAGGTGGTCAGGGCCGATGCCACCGCAACCGCCAAGCCGGCTTCCACCAGCAGAGCAGCGAACACCATTGCTTCCTCCTCGTGAGTATTCGGGCGCGGTCGTTCACCGCGCCGTGTGACAGGGATGTGGCCGGGGATGATCCCCGTGTTACTCATCGCCACGGAGTTGGTGAGCATTTCACCGACAGACCCCCGTTGAGGGGTGATCTCGGCCACGGCAGAATGAACCGTGGCAGAACCGGAATCGTCCCGAGGAGGCGGCTGCGGGATGGGCGAGCAACGTCGGCCCGGAGCGGGTGAAGCGGCGCGGCTGCTGCTGGACGACATGACGCAGCAGATGGTCGCGGTACCACCGCTGCTCGACACCCCGGAACGCGACGAGGCCCCACTGGCGCCCGCGCCGCCCCCGGCCCTGGACGGCCACGCGCTCTAGCTGAGCGCGGTGCTCCACCCGGTGTTTTCCGGGGGGTGCGGGACCGGCCGATCCGGTTCGACGGTCCCGAGCGCGAGGATCAGACCACCCGCCGCGCGGCTGCCCGCGCCGCCACCGGCCCTAGGACGGCCACGCGCTAGCTGCGCTCGGTGCTCCACCCGGTGTTTTCCGGGGTGGGGTTCCGCAGATGCTGCTACTTCCTCGCGCGCCCTCGCCCCGTCACGCGGCCCGGGACGGGCCGATCCGGTTGGCCGGTCCCCGAGCGCACCGATCAGATCGCCCGCCACGCGGCTGCCCGCGTCGCCGGCGACCTGGAGTCGTCACCCCGGAAACAGTGAAGGCCACCCCCGAACCGGGAGTGGCCTTCACGCCTTTCCAGATCAGCCGGCGAGGGCGGACAGCCTCGTCCAGTCCGCCCACGAGTAGGTCCAGTCCGAGTAGTCGCCGTCCTTCGCGGACAGAGTCTGCGTGCTGCCGGTGATCTCGACCGGGTCACCGACCAGCGCGCCGTCGTAGTACTCCTTCGCCCGCGCCGGCGACAGGTTCAGGCAGCCGTGCGAGACGTTCTGCTTGCCCTGCGCCCACATCGACGACGCCAGGCCGTGGATGAACTCCCCGTTGTTGGAGATCCGCACCGCCCACGGCACGTTCACGTCGTAGTAGTCGTAGCGCGGGTTGCTCATCGAGTAGGTCGCGTGCTTGGACATCACGACGTGGACCCCGCTGTGCGTGACCCGGCCCGGGTCGGAGTCCAGCCCGTAGCTCACCGGGTAGTCGGCGATCTGCACGCCGTCGCGGATCACCTGCATCCGGTGGGTCCGGGTGTCGCCCTTGACGATCTGCGACCGGCCGATCGAGAACGCGGCCGTGACGTCCTGCTTGCCGTAGGTGCCTTCGCCGATCTTCAGGCCGTAGAGGTTCGCGGCGACCTTGACCTGCGTGTTCGGCTGCCAGTACTCCTTCGGCCGCCAGTGCACGCTGGTGTCGGACACCCAGGCCCACGAGCCCTCGGTCTTCGGCGTGGTCTCGACGGTCAGGGCACGCTCGACCGCGGCCTTGTCGGCGACCTTGGAGCTGAAGGTCAGCGCGATCGGCATCGCGATGCCGTAGACCTGGTTGTCGCCGACGTTCAGGCTGCCCGACAGCTGCTTGCGCGGGCTGACGGTGGTGAACGAGCCGGTGATGGTGGCCTGCTTGCCGTCCGCGCCCAGCGCGGTGCCCGACCACGTGTACTTCTTGCCGTAGCCGAGCGGTTCGGTGATCGTCCAGCTGCGCTTGTCGGCGCCCAGCCGGCCGGCGACCTGCTTGCCGTCCGGGTTGGTGAGCGTGACCGACTGCAGCTCACCGTCCGTCACCGTCACCTGCGCGGCGTCCGCGGGCGCCACGTCGGTGGCCCCGTCGGCCGGCTGCACGGCGAGCTTGGCCGGCCCCGCCGAGGTCTGCTGCGCCTCGGCGGACGCGGCCTGCCCGCCCCCGGTGGTGCCCGGCGAGCCGTCGCCGCTGCACGCGCTCACGGCCAGCAGCGCGGCCAGTCCGAGCCCGATCAGTGCCAGCGGCTTGCGCCGCTTGTGGAGTCCTGTCACCTTCTGAAGCCCCTTCTCCCCTGTCGCCAGACAGACGCGTGTGTGTAGGTGATCGTTGACGCTCAGGAGTGTGACTCCCGTCACTATCGAGGGATCCCGGTGTCGGAACGCCACGGTCGGGCGCTAGTTGATCAGCCTATCGAGTGGGTCCGACAGTGATCGGGTGACGGGCTCTAGGCCATTTCCGTGACTGAGTCAATGGGGTCCGAAAACGCGCTGATCCGGGTAGGCTGCGGCGCAGGCCGTTGTTTTGCGTGGTCGTGGCTACACACTCGCGGAACTTTCGACGCGAGCCTGGAGCCGCACGCGCTCGTCGCTCACCCGTCGAAACCGTCCGGGCGGCCCGGGTTATTGACGAGGAGCAACAGCGGTGGCGCAAGGCACTGTGAAGTGGTTCAACGCCGAGAAGGGCTTCGGCTTCATCGCCCAGGACAACGGCGAGGGCGATGTCTTCGTGCACTACTCGGAGATCGAGGGCCGCGGGTTCCGCACCCTCGAGGAGAACCAGCGCGTGGAGTTCGAGATCGGCCAGGGGCAGAAGGGGCCGCAGGCCCAGAAGGTGCGCGTCATCTGACGCTCACCGGTCCGCAACGTCCCGTCCCCGGCGGATTTTCCGCCGGGGACGGTTTTTTCTCCGTCGTCAGACCTGGCCGGCGCGCGGCCGGTCCCAGTTCTGGTCGAAGTGGTGCTGGTCGGTGTCGGCGACGCCGGTGTGGTCGGCGAACTGGCGGCGCTCCTGCGAGGCGGCCTGCGCCTCCCACGCGAGGCGCTCCAGGACCCACTCGCGGGCCAGGGCCTGCGGCGACGTGCCGCGCTCGGCGGCGATGTCCTTGAGCTGGGAGCTGGCGATCAGGTTCATGCGCAGCTGGTAGACCTGCGCTTCGCCGAAGCGCTTGCCGGTCCCGGTGCTTTCCGGACCGGTCTCCGGCGCGAGGGCGGCCAGGTAGCTGGTCAGCTCGTGGTCCTCGACGGCGCTCTGCGCTTCCTTGTCCGGCGAGTTCCGGTGCTTGCCCGGGTTGACCGGCTTCAGGTTGGTCCGGGTGTTGTTCCGGCGTCCGAGAGAGGGAAGAGGCACCCGGCCACGATAACGGTTCGGTCTCGAGACGGCCCTCATTGTGGTGCAGGACACACCGGTTCTTCCGGTTTCGCTGGGCCATCCGGGGGGTGCGTGCACCCACATGTCGCAGTGACGAATGCGAGCCGGAAAGAGTCCCGGAAATGGAGGGGCCCCCGCGCCAGGGGGAGGAACGCGGGGGCCGGAGGGGATCTCCACAGGCGCTGACCGGGGGTGTGTCAGCAAGTCGATTGTTACACGACGCGGCCCGGTGACGCGAGTGCTGCGCGGGAAAAATTGCCCCGAACCGTCATCGCCTCGTCGTCTGCGGTTCATCTGCCGCGGCGCGGAATGGGGACGTTGCGTATTCACAGGTTCACTCTGCGGGGGGCTGCGTCGCCGACGTTCCGCTCGCTAGCCTCGCGGCGAAGTTGTTGGCGCGACAGTCCTTTCGGGAGGAGCTATGAGCGGGTCTGTGGAAGTTCGGCAGTTCCTCCTTCGATACGAAGGCGGCGATCCGGCCGGTGTCCCCACGCAGCGTTCGGGGCAGGCCGACGCGCCCCGCGTGTCGGACGACCAGGTGCGACGGGCTCGGTTGGCCGTGGCCGCCGGCGCGATCGACGCGCAGGACTGCGCCCAGTTGCTGGACATGCTCGGGCTGGTGCCGGACGAGGAAGGCGTGAACCCGGTCCAGCGATGAATTCCCGCTCAGGGGTGCACCCCCTGGCAGCACCCCTGAGCGGCCCCAGACCCGGAAAGATACCGGCGTTGTCCGGTCCGGGGCAAACAATTTCCACCCAGTTGCTTCGCTGTCGGTGAAATTGCCGTCACGGCTTCCGCTGCGTGTATCATAACAGCGTTACGAATGGAGGCAGGCAGTGGAGATCGCGAAGGAGATCCGTCCCGCGGTGCAGAAGTGGGGCGGGGCGTTCATGACGTCGCCGGAGCTGGCCGAGGTGGAGCGCGAGGCCGGGCTCGGGCGGCGGGCGTTGTACTTCCGCGGCCGGTCCGCGGTGCTGGGTGATCCGTCACCGGCGGTGGTCGCCGAGCTGTTCGGGATCTTCCCGCGGTGGGTGGTGGACGCCGTCCTGCCGCGGGCGACCGAGCGGTTGGGCGCGGACGCGGCGGTCTCGGCGTACACGGAGGCGTTGTACCGGTGGTCGAAGGCGCACCTGCGCGAGTCGCCGCTGGCCGCGTTGCTGCCCCGCTTGGTGGAGGCCGCGGACGCGAGCGGCTTGGCGCTGTTCGCGGGGTGGCAGCAGGTCGAGTGGCCGTCGGATCCGGTCGCCCGGGTCGGCCACGGCCTGATGCTGCTGCGCGAGTACCGGGGCGGGCTGCACTTCGCGGCGCTGCGGGCGGTGGGGCTGACGGTGCCGGAGGCGGTGGTGGCCGACCCGGAGGGCGGACGCGCGCGCCTGCTGCGGACGGCGTGGTCCCCGGAGGCGGCCGACGAGCTGATCGCCCGCGCCCGTCGTCGCCCGGATCTGGAAGCGCGCTGGCGGCGAGCGGAGTCGCTGACCGATGAGCGGATGGCGGAGCTGCTGGAGGTGCTGCCGGAGCCGGAGCTCGGCGAGCTGGTGCGCTCGCTGGCCGCGGTCGGTCGCGAAGAGTGACCGGGCCAGCCGGGCCGGGTCCTCGCGTGTTTGCGCAGTTCAGGGGTGGTTTTCGGGGTTAAGGGATACCCGGTGGAAGGGCGGGTTCGGGGTGCCCTATGCTTGTAATCGCTCCCAGGGAGACCTGAGAGCGCGGTCGGTCGGTCACCCGAACCGGCCGGGCTCCCATCGTCTAGCGGCCTAGGACTCCGCCCTTTCAAGGCGGCAACGCGGGTTCGAATCCCGTTGGGAGTACGCATGACAAGTGCATATGGCCCTGTGGCGCAGTTGGTTAGCGCGTCGCCCTGTCACGGCGAAGGTCGCGGGTTCGAGTCCCGTCAGGGTCGCAATAGCGTCTGGCTTCAGCCGGCGTTTCCGGCCAGGTAGCTCAGTTGGTACGAGCGTCCGCCTGAAAAGCGGAAGGTCGCCGGTTCGACCCCGGCCCTGGCCACGGTCGATGAACCGCTCCGATGCAGGTCGGGGCGGTTTTTTCATGTCTGCGATCTCCTGCGGCTCTGCCCGGCGTTGACCTTGGTTGACCCCGGATTGCCGCCCCTTGGGGCACGCGGGGGGCACGATGCTGGTCGCGATGAGCTACGTCACTCGGCCCGTGCCCGGGCCCACCCCCCGGTTGAAGGCGACGGACGTTCATGGCACTATGTACTCATAGCTCCCCACCGTCCTCCGGGACTGGTGGGGCTTTTTTATTGTCGTACCCTTACCGCTATGCCTCTCCGCGCGTCGGTGATCATCGACTATCAGAACGTCCACCTCACCGGCCACGGCCTCTTCGACTCAACGAGGTTCGGCCCTCCGCATGAGGCTCTCGTGGACCCTCTTCACTTCGCCAACCAGTTGATCCAGGTCCGCAACCAGCGACAGCGTCCGGGGATGGATCACGCCGTGCTTCGCAAGGTTCTCGTATACCGCGGCTTGCCATCGCCCGACCACGACCCCAAGGCGTACGCACGAAACCTGGCGCAGCAGGCGCACTGGGAGCGCGATGGCCGCGTGACAGTGCACCTGCGTCCTCTGAAGTACGACTACCACCGCGACGCGACCGGGGCGAAGGTCGTGGGGCCAGACGGGAAATACCTGGTGAGAGGTAAGGCGGAAAAAGGTGTGGATGTACTCTGCGCCCTGGCGCTCGTCCGAGAAGCTCTTGATCCAAATGTCGACCTCGTCATCCTTGCGTCCCAGGACAGCGACCTTGAGCCGGCACTGGACGAAGCTCTCGCTCTCGGCTCCGCCAAGGTTGAGACCTTCGCCTGGTTCAACCCGGGACGTAGCTATAAGTCCGCGGAGATTCGTCCAGCGTCGCGAAGGATCTGGAACACTCGCATGGGGGAGACGGAGTTTCGCCGCTGTTGGGACGTGAACAGCTACTAGTGAATCGGGGGTGCTCTTGCTCGCTCGGTTCCCCCGCCCCCTCGTCCCTGCCGTGCTTTGCGGCGGGGCGGCCGGGTCAAGGGTGAGCGAAGCTCATCGCGCAGCGACGCCGAAGGCGCGCCCTTGATGCGGTTGGACCGCCGTAAGACGCTCGAGCAGGAGGGGGCCTTCGCAACGCATGTCCGCGCCGCCGAGCTGAGGTGTTGCTTGGTGGCGGGTCCCTGAGGCGCGCCGCCGTTGGCTGCGCAGCCGGGGACGAGCACCCAAGCTGTGCTGCGCGGCTCGCCGGGCGGAGCGGAGCGGCAGCCCGGCGTCAGCCGCGCCCCGACATATTCGGAACGTCAGGGGACGGTCCCCGCGCGCCGCCGACGGCGGCGCGCCTTGATCGCGCCGAACGGAAAGCGGCAGTACGCGTCGAACACGTTCCGGACGAAGACCGATGCTGATCGCTGGCTCGTCGGGGTCGAGGCGGACATCAGCCGCGGGGCTTGGCTGGATGACAAGCTCGGCCGGGAAACGTTCGGCAACTACGCCGATGCCTACCTCCGGGACAACCCGGACGTGGGTGACCGCTGGGAGGAGACGTGTCGGCGGAACATGCGCCTGCACATGACGGAGCTGCTTGATCTGCCGTTGATCGCGATCACCCCGCCGGTCGTGCGGAGCTGGTACGGCAAGGCGCTGGCGGGGACAGGAGGCAAAACCTCCATCGCTCAGTCGTACCGCTTCCTGCGGGCAGTGATGAACCAGGCGAAGCGCGACGGGGCGATCCAGGTCAACCCATGCCAGATCCCGGGCGCTGGGTCCGACAAGGCCAAGGAACGGGGGATCGCAACACCGGGGCAGGTAGCCGAGCTGGTCGAGGCGATCACTCCTCGGTACCGGGCGGCCGTCCTGCTCGCTGCCTGGTGCGGGCTGCGGCGCGGGGAGGTGTGCGGGCTCCGGACCGAGGATGTGGACCTGATCGCCGGGGTGATCACGGTGCGCAAGAACAGGGTGGAGCTGCTGGAGAGCCCGAAGAAGTACGACAAGGACCCCAAGACGGATGCCGGGCGGCGGGAGATCGCGTTTCCTCCGCATCTGAAGCCCTACCTGGTCGAGCACATGACCAAGTGGGCGGGGGCGGAGCGGTTCTTCGTCGGCCGGGATGGTCAGCCGATGCGGGGTAACGCGGTCTACCAGGCGTTCGTCCGTGCCCGGAAGCGCGTCGGTGTGGATGTGTCCTTTCACGACCTCCGCCACACCGGACAGACGCTCGCCGCAAGCACTGGCGCGACACTGGCGGATCTCAAGAAGCGCCTCGGGCACTCGTCGGCAGCGGCGGCGCTCCGGTATCTCCACGCGGTCGAGGGGAGGGACAAGGAACTGGCCGGGGGAGCTGAGCAAGCTGGCCGAACGGGGCGACGCGATCAAGCTTCCGAAGACCATCATCGTGAAGCACTGATTGGGGCACGCGGGGTGCACGAACCGGCCGTGCACCCCGCATGACCAGCGGAAACATCTGCGCCTGAAAAGCGGAAGGTCGCCGGTTCGACCCCGGCCCTGGCCACCGCTTCTAGCAGCACAAACGGCCCCCGCCGATCATGGTGGGGGCCGTTTGGCGTTCGAGGGTGCTCGATGAGGGTTTCAGTTGGGGCTCCAGAAGTACCCGTTGAGCAGCGGGGGCCGGGACGCTCCCGAGGGGTGGTGACCACACCGGAGGAGCGGTGCCCGGCGGGAGGTGGAGCTGGCGCTGCGCCTCGCCTTACGGCCCGGGACGTCGGCTCTGGACCAGCGGCGGACGCTTCCGCCGCTGGCGCGGACCGCCCACGACCAGCCGCGAGTGGTGGACCGGAAGTTCGTTACGATGAACCGGCGATGGGCAGGTCCGACTCGACATCCGAACTCGCGCTGACCGAGGCGGAGCGTCAGGCTCTGACGCGCTGGATCGGCCTCCCCTCCACGTCCCAAGCGGTCGTGCTGCGCTGCAAGATCGTGCTCGCCTGTGAAGAAGGCCGGACGAACGTGGACATCGCACGCGAGTTCGGCGTCTCCGCCCAGGTCGTCGGCAAGTGGCGGGCGAGGTTTCGCGAAGGCCGGCTCCCCGCGCTGAAGGACCGGCCGCGCTCCGGCGCACCCCGCACGATCGCCGAGGAACAGGTGCAGGCCGTTGTGGACGCGACGTTCACCGAGCCGCCACCGAACGGAGTCCGCTGGACCAAGCGCGACATGGCCCAGCGGGTCGGGATCTCGCCCTCGTCGGTGGTGCGCATCTGGCAGCGGCTCGGTATCACTCCCAACACCGGCCGCGTCCGCGAGGAGCAGCGCTCCGACGATGCGGCGTGGAGCGCGCTGTACATCGCGCCCCCGGAGGCGGTCATGGTTCTGGCCGCGGACCCGGATCGAGGGCCCGAGGCCGACGCGCGCACCAAACAGGCAGCGGCGACCCGGGGAATGGCGATGCGCGGCCGCTTGGCCAGACTGCTGTCGCAGCGGATCGGAGCACCGGACGCGGGCGAACTGGTCCGGTTCCTGCGCACCGTGCAGCATCGGGTTCCCGTCCGGCAGGAAATCCACCTGATCTGCCACGGTCTCGGGACGCGCAAGATCGAGGCGATCCGCCGGGTCCAGGAGCACAGCCGCGCCCTGCACCTGCACTTCGCGCCCAGCGCGGAATTCTGGCTCACGCTCGTCGAACGGCACATCGGCCCGCTCGCCGCCGGAACACCGCTCGGCATGGCCCTGGAGCGGATGCTGCAGAGCTCGTCGCGTACCCGCAAAGCGTCCACCTGGTACCAGCCCTAGCATCAGCCGATTCGACGAATTTGTGGTCCAGCACGGGATCGGCGTGGATCATTCATGCCTACATTGAGCCGTCGTGGATGACCAGCGAACACCTTCACCGGAATCAGCCAGCCACGGAACCTCCCGCAGGACCCTGCTCACCGCAGTCGGTCTCGGCGTGGCGGGGTTGGGTGTGGCGGCGTGCGCTCCGGCCGACGAGGCAGCTTCCGGAGCAGCACAGGCCAGCCCTGTCTCGAACGCGACCCCGCCGAACTGCGTGTTGGCGCCCGAGGCCATCGAGGGCCCGTACTACATCGACCGCAAGCTCATTCGCAGTGACATCCGTGAGGACCGGCAGGGTGTGCCGGTCGAACTGACCCTCAGGGTCGTCGACGCGAAATCCTGCGCCCCGCTGCCGGGCGCTGTCGTGGACATCTGGCACTGCGACGCCCTCGGCTACTACTCCGGACACCTCGACCTCGACCCGAACGTCGCGCCGATGCCCGATCCGCACATCGATCCGACCGATCCCTCGACGTTCCTGCGCGGGACGCAGATCAGCCGCGCCGACGGCGAGGTCACGTTCCGGACGATCTACCCCGGCTACTACTTCGGCCGGGCGATCCACATGCACGTGCTGGTGCACGTGGGCGACAAGAGAGTCCACACCGGTCAGCTGTACCTGCCGGAGGAGCTCAACGCGCGGGTCGTTGCGACCATGCCCTACTCGGATCGGCCCGGTGCACCGGAGCGCGTGACGAACGAGACCGATTTCCTGTACCAGCAGCAGGGTGGTGCGCAGAGCACGCTGCGGGTACAGCCCCTCGGACCAGATCTCAGCCACGGCTTCCGGGCGTCGCTGTCGATGGGCGTGACTCCGGATGAGACACCGCCGCCCGCCACCTTCACGCCCCCGCCGACGACCTGATCCGGATCGCCACATCGGGGCGGGCCCGGCTGTTCGACACGCGCCCGCCCCGAACAGGTGAGCGTGGTGGTGCCCGCGCACACTCTGCGGTCGGTTCATCAGGGCCTGGCCGCGTAGCTGGAGCCGGGAAGAACTCGGCCTCCGCATCCGTTGATACGCAAGCAGCGAGCGGAAGGGTGAGGTCATGTCGGTGGCGTTCAACGAGGAGATCCGCAAGCTTCTGGACGGGAGGAACTTCGCCACCGTCGCGACGCTGAACCCGGACGGCGGGCCGCAGACCTCGGTGGTCTGGATCGCCCGGGACGGAGACGCGGTGCTGTTCTCCACCACGGCAGGGCGGCAGAAGGCCCGCAACCTCACCCGGGACCCGCGGATCAGCCTCACCGTCTACGACACCGCCAACCCGTCCACTCGGTGGACATCCGTGGCACCGTCGAACTGATCGAGGACCCGGAGAAAGCGCTTCCACGGCAGCTCTCGCAGAAGTACCTCGGCGAGGACCCGCCTCCCGAGTCGGACGATGTCCTCCGGTTGATCGTCCGGGTGATTCCGGAACGGATTTCCGGCTTCGCTGTCTGAGGGCCGGCCGCGCCCGCTCAGGCCGGCTTGCTCAGGAAGTAGTACGCGTAGCGCTTGTCGAGTTCGTTCTCCGGGACCAGTTCGATCGCCTCCGGGCGGAAACCCACCCGCGCGGCCAGCTGCCAGAACTCGGGGATCGCGTAGGTCGTCATCTGTGACGGGCCCGTCCGGTAGGAACGTCGCCGCGGGCGGGTCACCCACCGGCCCTCGTCGTACTTGATCTGGATCAGGGCCAGACCGCCGGGCGACAGCATGCGGTGCGCGAGCCGCAGGATGCGATCGCCGTACTCCGGCGTTGGCAGCACCTCGAAGACATAGAGACAAAGGAACACGTCGCAGGGTTCGGGGACCTCCCGCAGCACCGACTCCGGCCGCGGGACGTCGATCGCCACCGCGCGGAACGGGGTGTCGCACACCGACTTCACCTGCTTCTCGCACTCCAGCAGGCTCTCGGTCGAGATGTCGACCCCGATGAACTCCCGTGCGTGCGGCGCGAAGTGCACCGCGTTCGCGCCGCCGCCGCAACCCCACTCCACCACTCGCTCCCACGGGCGGTCGAAGCCGGCCATCCGCGCGCCCCGGCGGAACATGTCCAGGTGCTGGCGGCCGATCTCCTGCCACGGCACCTTCTCGCCGAACACCGGGGCGTCCGCCCAGTGCGAGTTGTCCTTCCAGCCCCGGTCGGCCCGGTCGGTCCAGAACAGCTGCGCGTCGGCGGCGAGGCGGCGTTCGGACTGCGTCAGGCCGATGCCGGCGAGCCCGCGGTGCCACGCGGCCCGCGCGAGCGAGATGACTCGGCGTCTTCTTTCGGACATATCGGTCATCTTGCGCGATTAACTCGCCTGGGGGAACCTCCTCGTGTGGGTGGAGGAGTAGTGACACTCATCACTTGTGCCGCACATTGATCATCAGTATTGTGCTTGTTTGGCGCGGTGGATATCGAGCACATTCGACAGGAACTGGCCGCCTTCGACGGCACCCGGATCGCCGAGGCGAACGGGGACATCTTCGCCATCTACGACCCCCGCGGGGATCTTCCGCCGCAGCGTCAGATGCCCTGGGCAACGATCGTCACCTCGGACACCGAGTTCGACAACACGTCCAACCTGGACCGGCCCGGGGTCTTCCGCCTCAACATCGGTCTCACGCGGGACCGGTTCGCCGAAGTCGTGCCGCCGGGCGACTACGACGTCACCGCCCTGGACGTCCTCTTCCCGCACCCCGTGTACGGGGGCCAGCACTGGGTCTGCGTCATCAACCCGGACCGGACCTGGCCGGAAGCCCGGAAACTGCTCGACGAGGCGTACGCGTTCGCCGTCCGGAAGTTCGACAACGCCGACCGCCGGCGCCGGTAGCCTGCCGGCATGGACGTACGGCGCCGCCGGGTCGCGGCCCAGCTCCTGGACCGCACGGCCGGGACCACGCTCGTCGGCGCCGTCCGTCATCTGCTCGCCGTGCAGGCGCAGGAACCGGCCGCCTTCCCCCTGGCGCTGCGGGCGCGGGTGCCCGGCCTGACCGGCGCCGAAGTCGACACCGCCCGCCACGACCGGACGCTCGTCCGCTGCTGGGGGCCGCGCGGCACCCTCCACCTCATCGCCCGCGACGACCTGCCCTGGCTGTACCCGCTGGTCAAACCGAACCCGGCGAACTCGCTGCGCCGGCTCGAGGAACTGGGCGTCGACAACCCCGACGGCTCGAGAGCAGCCGCGGCCCTCGACGGCCAGGGCCCGCTCGCCAAAGCCGAGCTCGGCGAGCGAACGGGAACCGAAGGGCAGGCGACCGTCCACCTGGCGATGCTCGCCGCGGAGCGCGGGCTCGTCGTGCTCGGGCCGGAGCGCCGGGGCAAGCCCACCTACGTCCACGCCGGAGACTGGCTGGGCGCACCCCTGCCGACCGAACCCGGCGACACCGCCCTCGACCGGCTCGTCGCCCGATACCGCGCCGCCCACGAACCGGCCGAGCCCGCGGACCTCGCCGCCTGGTCCGGACTCCCGGTGCGCCACCTGAAACGCGCGTGGCGACCCACCACAGTGGACACCAGAGACGCCGGCCCCACCGTCCGCCTGATCCCCGCCTTCGACGAGTACCTCCTCGGCTGGCGCACGCGGGACCACGCCGTCGCCCCGGAACACCGCAAGCTCGTCCACCCCGGCGGCGGCATCATCCGGGCGGCGGTCCTCGTCGATGGCCGGGTCGCCGGCACCTGGACCCGCGCTGCCGGCCGCGTCGAGGTCCAGCCCTTCGAACCGCTGCCCGATCTCACCGCGGAGATCGACGACCTGCGCCGCTTCGACGGAAAATGAGTCGATCGCCCCGGCCGCGCCCGCTAGGCTGCCCAGCGTGAACAGCCCCGAGTCGGACAGAGGCCAGCGGATCACCCGCTGACCCCTGTTTCTCCGACTCGGGAGCTTTGCCATGCCCTTTGCCGTCTACCTGCTCGGGCTCGCCGTCTTCGCCCAGAGCACCTCGGAATTCATGCTGTCCGGCCTGGTTCCGGACATCGCCACCGATCTGCACGTCTCGATCGCCGACGCCGGCTACCTGACCTCGGCCTTCGCGGTCGGGATGATCGTCGGCGCGCCGCTGCTCGCCATCCTCGCCCGGCGCTGGCCGCAGCGCCGGGCGGTCACCGCGTTCCTCGTCGTGTTCGCCGCCGCGCACGTGCTCGGCGCGCTCACCGGCAGCTACGCCGTCCTGCTCGCCACGCGGATCGCGGCGGCACTGGCCAACGCCGGGTTCTGGGCGCTGGCCACCACCGTCGCCGTCGCGCTCGTCGCGCCGGATGCCAAGGGCCGCGCGATGTCCGTCGTGATGG
This sequence comes from Amycolatopsis ruanii, assembly GCF_003385175.1. Taxonomy (NCBI): domain Bacteria; kingdom Bacillati; phylum Actinomycetota; class Actinomycetes; order Pseudonocardiales; family Pseudonocardiaceae; genus Amycolatopsis; species Amycolatopsis ruanii. The sequence continues at coordinate 8,637 of NZ_PQHY01000023.1, read as the reverse complement.
GCGGGGTGACGCTGGCCTGCGTCGCGGGCGTTCCCGGCGGCGCCGTGCTCGGCCAGGCGTGGGGCTGGCGCTCCGCGTTCTGGGCCGTGGCCGCCCTCGCCGTCGCGGCCACGGTCGCGGTCGTGCGCACCATCCCGGTGTCCAAACCGGACACCGAGGCGACCGCAGTCCGGCCGCTGCTGCGTCGTCCGCTGCTGCTCACCTACCTCACCAACGCCCTCGTCCAGGGCGCGACCTTCTGCACGTTCACCTACCTCGCGCCGCTGGTCACCGAGGTGGCCGGGCTGTCCGAGGCGTGGGTGCCTGTCACGCTCGTGCTGTTCGGCGTCGGCGCGTGCGCCGGGATCGTGTTCGGTGGCCGCGTCGCCGACGCCCGGCCCCGCGCCGTCCTGCTGACCGGCACGGCCGCCCTGACCGCCGGCTGGATCGCGCTCGCGCTGAGCGCGTCCAGCCCGGTCGTCACGCTCGTTCTCGTGTTCCTGCAGGGGATGCTGGCCTTCGGGCTCGCGCCGGCGCTCACCGCGCGCGTGTTCTACCAGGCCCCGGGCAACGCGCTGGCCGGCGGCTTCACCACGGCCGCGTTCAACGTCGGCAACACGCTCGGCCCGGCGCTGGGCGGGCTCGCGCTCGACGCGGGATTCGGGTTCCGGTCGCCGGTCGTGGTCAGCGCGCTGCTGATGGTCGTGTCAGTCCTGCAGGTGTACGGCCAGGTCCGACCGGCCCGGAGCGAGATCGGCGCGTAGCACCAGGTTCTCGTCGTACTCGCCGCGGTTCTGGTAGCGGAACGGGATCGGCTCCGCCGTCTCCAGCGTGCGGAGCCGGTCCCGCAGCCCCTCGACCGCCGCGGCGTACCCCGCCTCGTCCAGGCGGTCGGCGCCCAGCACGGCGAACGGCGGCAGTGGCGCGATGCCGGTGTACCAGAACGTGCCGTGGTGCAGGGGGAACAGCAGATCGTTGAGTTCACCGTGGACGCCACGCGGCCCGATGCTGGACGGCCGCGCACCGATCGTCGTCACCGCCATCGCCCGTTTGCCGGTGAGCTTGCCGTCGCCGTACCGCAGCACAGTGCCGTCCGGCGCGGCGATCCCGTAGCCGAGGCCCTTCACGAAGACCCGGTCGAACCAGCCCTTGAGGATCGCCGGTAACCCGTACCACCACATCGGGAACTGCACCACGATCGCGTCCGCCCAGGCGAGTTTCTCCTGTTCCGCCTGGATGTCGGCGGGCAGGCGGCCGGACTCGTACGCCTCCTGCGACGCCGCCGCGACCAGCATCCGCTCGCGCGGGTCGTGGGCGAAGTCCTCGTAGTCGACCACCGGGTTCCACTTCATCGCGTACAGGTCCGACACCCGGTACGAGTGGCCGAACTCCTCCAGCGCCTTCAGGCCCTCGTCGCGCAGGGCGGCGTTGAGCGAGCGTCCCTCGGGGTGGGCGAAGATCCACAACACGTTCATGACATCCAGGCTCCGCTCACGAGAACGCGCCGACGAGTGGCCCGATGGTCAGTATGTGACAGGATCGGGCCATGACGGTTTTCGCCAACGACGGTCGGCACCGGGTCGCCGTGCTGGTCCGCGACGGTCTGCTGCCGATCGAGGTCGGGATCGTGCACCGCCTGTTCGGGCAGGCCATGACCGACGGCGAACCGCTGTACGAGGTGCGCACCTGCACCCTCCGCCCCGGCGTGGTGCGCACCGACACCGACTTCACGGTCAACGTCGAGCACGGCCTGGAGGCCCTCGCCGAGGCCGACACGATCGTCGTGTCCTCCTCCGACGAGGACTACGGCCCGCAGCCCGGCGGCCCGCTGCAGGGCCCGCTCGCCGACGCGTTCGCCGCGATCCCGCCGGGCACGCGCATCGCCTCGATCTGCAGCGGCGCCTTCGTGCTCGCCGCCGCCGGGCTGCTGGACGGCCGCCCCGCCACCACGCACTGGCAGTCCGCCGACGACCTGCGCACGCTGTACCCGCGCGTGCAGGTCGACCCGAACGTCCTCTACACCGAATCCGGCAACATCCTGACCTCGGCGGGTGTCGCGTCCGGCATCGACCTGTGCCTGCACATGATCCGCCGCGACCACGGCGCCGCGGTGGCCAACGAGGTCGCGCGCGGCACGATCGTCGCCCCGCACCGCGAGGGCGGTCAGGCCCAGTACATCCCGCGGCCGGTGCCCCAGCCGACGGTGTCCTCGACCGGCGCGGCGCGGGCCTGGGCGCTGGAGAACCTGCACCGTCCGCTGACGCTGCGGCAGCTCGCCGCCCGCGAGTCGATGAGCGTGCGCACCTTCACCCGCCGCTTCCGCGAGGAGGTCGGCCTCTCGCCGGGGCAGTGGCTCACGCAGCAGCGCGTCGAGCGCGCCCGCCAGCTGCTGGAGGAGACCGACCTGCCGATCGACCGGGTCGCCGAGGACGCCGGGTTCGGCAGCGCCGGATCACTGCGCCAGCACCTGCAGGCCGCGCTCGGCGTCTCACCGAGCGGCTACCGCTACACCTTCCGCGGCAGCCGGGCCGAGGATCAGGACCACAGCTCCGCGGCCGGCAGCGGCCTGCCCAGGTAGTAGCCCTGCGCCTGGTCGCAGCCGAGCCGCTTGAGGATCTCCAGCTGCTTGGCGTTCTCCACGCCCTCGGCGACGACGGTCAGGTGCACCGCGTGGGCCATCGCGATGATGCTCGTGACGATCACCTCGGCGTCGCCGGTTTCGCCCAGCCGGGTGATGAAGGACCGGTCGATCTTCAACGTGTCGAGCGTCAGCCGCTGCAGCTGGGCGAGCGACGAGTACCCGGTGCCGAAGTCGTCGATCGCCAGGCACACCCCGAGCTCCCGCAGGGCGGCGAGCGTCTTGCTGGTCACCGTCGAATCCCGCATCAGCGCGCTTTCGGTGATCTCCAGGCACAGCGCCTCCGCGGGCAGCCCGGTCACCGCCAGCGCCTCCTCGACGGCCAGGACCAGCGCCGGGTCGTCGAGCTGGCGGGTGGACAGGTTGATCTTCAGCCCGACCGCGGCGCCCTGCGCGCGCCGCCCGGCGACCTCGCGCGTGGTCTCCCGCAGGATGTGCGAGCCGAGCAGGTTGATCAGGTCGCTCTCCTCGGCCAGCGGGATGAACTCGGCGGGCGAGATCGGCCCGTGCACCGGGTGCGTCCAGCGCAGCAGGCCCTCGACCGCGACCATCTCGTCCGTGCGCAGGTCGACCACCGGCTGGTAGGCGGCCCACAGCCGGCCGTGCCGGACGGCGTCGCGCAGGTCCTGCTCCAGCCGCAGGCGCCGCTGCATCCGCATCCGCAGCTCGACGTCGAAGAACTCGTAGCGGCCGCGGCCGAGCGTCTTCGCGTGGTACATCGCCACGTCCGCGTCGCGCAGCAGCTCGTCGGCGTCGCGCTGGTCGCCGGGGCCGGTGAGCACGATCCCGATGCTCGCGTCGACGTGCAGGCGGCGCCCGTCGACCGAGATCGGCGTGGTCACCGCGTCCCGGATGTGGTTGGTCAGCGCCCGCACCCCGGACTCGTCGTGCACGCCGAACGCGATCACCACGAACTCGTCGCCGCCGAGCCGGCCCACCACATCCCCGGCGCGCACCGCGTGCCGCAGCCGCTCACCGGCGATCTGCAGCACCCGGTCGCCGACCGTGTGACCCAGCGAGTCGTTGATGACCTTGAACTTGTCCAGGTCGATGAACAGCACCGCGGTGGCGCCGTAGCCCTCCTCGTGCAGCGCCGTGTTGAGCCGCTGCAACACGAGCGTGCGGTTGGCCAGGCCGGTCAGCGGGTCGTGGGTGGCGTCGTGCGCGAGCCGCTCGCCGATCGCCTTGCGCTCGGTGATGTCGGTGAACGACAGCACGTACGCCGAGGACGGCATGTCCTCCGGGTTCATCGCCCGGCACGACAACGACAGCCACACGATCCGGCCGTCCGCGCGCTTGGCCCGCAACACCCGGCCCTGCTGCGGCTCGCCGCCCTCGGGCAGCTGCTCCGACGGGTATTCCGAGGGGTCGAGCCGCCGCCCGTCCTCGTCGTAGAGCGGCCAGTTGTCCGGCGGCGTGGCCATCAGCTCCGCCTCGGTGGCGCCGAGGATGTGCTCGGCCGCGGGGTTCGCCGAGATCACCCGGCCGTGCGGGCCGATCACCAGCACACCCTCGTCCAGCGCCGCGACGACCGTGCTGAACTGGCGTTCCGCGCGGCGCCGGGCGGTCTCGTCCGCGCACACCAGCACGTAGCCGTCGTCCATCTCGGCCGCCGACACCCGCACCGCGAGCGCCGAGCCGTCCGCGGCGCGGTGGGTGGCCTGCGCGACGCCGCCGTGGGCGAGCACGTCGCCCGGGTCGAGCGGTGCGCCGACCAGCCGGCCGACCTCCTGGCCCAGCGCGTCGGCGGCCCGCCAGCCGTAGATCGTCTCGGCGGCCGGGTTCCAGCTGGTCACCCGGCCCCGCGCGTCGGTGGCGATGATCGCGTCGCTGACGTGCTGCACGAGCGCGGCCTGGAAGCGCAGCGCGGCCTCGGCGGCCTTCTGCGCGCTGACGTCCCGCATGATCACCTGGAAGGCCGGCTTGCCCTCCCAGGTCGTGCGTACCGACACCGACTCGATCGTGACCTGGCCGCCGTCCAGCCTGGTCAGCACCGCCTCCGCCGGCTCCGACGTGGCGCCCGGCTCGTTCAGCCCGGCGATCCGGCGCAGCATCGACGGCACCGACGGCGGATCGACGAAGTCGGTGATCGGGCGACCGAGCACCTCGGAGACGGACTTGGCGCCGACGAACCCGAGACCGGCCGGGTTGGCGTAGGTCAGCACGCCGTACTGGTGCACCACGATCCCGTCCGGGCTCAGCTCGACGAGCAGCCGGTAGCGGTCGGCGAGGTCGGCCAGCTCGCGCCGGTCCTCGTGCCGGTCGGTGACGTCCGTGGCGATGCCGAGCAGGCCGCCCTCGAACGTGCGGGCGTGGAACCGGATCCAGCGCGCGTCGCCCGCCGGGGTGCGGTAGGGCTGCTCCAGCTCCAGGTCGTGCCACACCGGCGCGGTGCGGGCGGCCACGAGCAGCGGCTCGACCAGCTCGGCCAGCGTCTTGCGGACGTCGCTGTCGGGCGCCCCGGGCAGCGCGAGCAGCCGGTCCAGACCGGGCCGCCAGGCGAGCACGTCACCCTCGAACGCGAACGACCAGATCACCGCGCGATCGGCGGACAACGCCAAGTCGATCACCTGTTCGTGATCGACGGACAGGCCAGGGACGCCCACCCCGTGGTTGGCGTTTGGCTCCATCTTCCGTCCGATCCGCCGAGCATCTTCTGCTGTTCGATTACACCATTCGGCCGGTTTCCCGTAGTCCGTCCGCACCAATCTCCGGTGGCGGACTTCGCTCGGTTATGCCCTTCCGGCCGGCCGACGTTGGCTTGGCATGAGTCCGTCCCTCGGGACGGATCGTAGAGGCAATGACGAAGGAGGGGCGAGTGCGATGGACTCGCGGGAAATGGCGATCTGCGGCATCGGTGCCGTCACCGGCTACGGCTGGGGCCGCGAACACCTGTGGGATGGGCTGACGTCCGGCAAGCCGGCGGCCGGCCTGGAAGCCGGTTACGGGGCCAGTCCGGAGGAACCCGGCTGGGTCGCGAAGGTGGCCGACGGCGGCAACCCGGTGGACGGGCCGAGCCGGTTCGCGCGGGCGATGCGGGCCGCTGCCCGGGAGGCGATAGCCGATGCGGGGGAGCGCGGCTGGCAGCCCGGGAAGCGGGTCGGACTGCTGCACGCGGTGGTGCTCGGCGAGGTGGACCTCTGGCGGGAGTTCTACCTCGACCGCGGAGGCGACGTGCGGCCGCGGGAGTACCTCGGGCTGATGCCGTCGACGCCGATGTCGACGTTCATGCAGGAGTACGGGTTCCACGGACCGGCGATGAACGTGTCGGCCATGTGCGCCTCCGGCAACGCCGGGCTGCTCACCGCGAAGGCGTGGCTGGACGCCGGGATCGTGGACGACGTGGTGTTCGTCGCCACCGACGTGTCGGCGACGCAGGAGAACGTGCGCCACTTCGTGCGGCTCGGCGTGGCCGTCACCGACACCGAACCGCTGGAGGCGTGCCGTCCCTTCCAGGAGGGCAGCCGCGGTTTCCTGGTCGGTGAGGCGGCGGTCGCGTTCGTGCTGTCCCGCAACGCGACTCGCCCCTACGCGATCGCGCTGGGCGGGGCGATGAACCACGACGGGTACCACGTGACCTCGGTCGACCCGGACCTGCGCCAGGTCCGCGGCTGCTTCCGGGACGCGCTGGCCAACGCCGGGGTGCCCGCGGCGGCGGTGCGCTACCTCAACGCGCACGGGCCGGGGACCAAGCAGTGCGACACCGCCGAGGCGACCATCCTCGAGCAGGAGTTCGGGGCCTCGACCGGGGTGTACTCGGTCAAGCCGCTCGTCGGGCACTGCCAGGGCGCGGCCTCGGCGGTCGAGGAGCCGGTCGACGCGCTCGGCTACGACCGCGGGTACATCCCGGCGCCGCCCGCGGTGGCGCCGGGGCACCCGCAGCTGCTCACCGGCCGGGTCCCGGTCGGTGACGGCCTGACCGTCAAGTCGTCGCTCGGCATGGGCGGCCACAACTCGGTCGTCGTGCTCGGCCCGCCGGCCTGATCCGGAGAACCTTCCGTCCCGCGGTCGTCGAGGCGGGTTTCCGCGGGGCGGAAGGCGGGTTGTGCGCGGTGATGCGGTGCCCGAAGATCGGGGCATGACTGTGCGCACGACACCGCCGTTCCGCGCCGATCACGTGGGCAGCCTGCTGCGGCCCGACGAACTGCACCGGGCCCGCGAGGACTTCGCGCGGGGCGCCATCGGCGCCGAGGACCTGAAGGCCGTGGAGGACAGCGCGATCCGCGACGTGGTCGCGATGCAGCGCGAGGTCGGGCTGCGCTCGGCCACTGACGGCGAGTTCCGCCGCGCCTCCTGGCACATGGACTTCATCTACGCCCTCGACGGCATCTCCCGCAGCGACGAGAAGCTGCACGTCAAGTTCCACAACGCGGCCGGGGACATCGAGTTCAGCCCGGCCGGGCTGAAGGTGGACGGCAAGGTCGGGCTGTCCGGCACGATCTTCGGCGACCACTTCGCGTTCCTGAAGTCCATTGTGGATCCTGCGCAGACGCCGAAGCAGACCATCCCGTCGCCCAGCATGATCTACTACCGGGGCGGCCGCCGCGCCGTCTCCGAGCAGGTCTACCCCGACCTCGAGGAGTTCTACACCGACCTCGCCGCGGCCTACGCCAAGGAGATCGCCGGCATGGCCGAGCTGGGCTGCACCTACCTGCAGCTCGACGACACCAGCCTGGCCTACCTCAACGACCCGGCGCAGCGGCGGCTCGTCGCCGAGATGGGCGGCGACCCGGACAAGCAGCACGTGCGCAACATCAAGACGATGAACGCCGCGCTGGCCGGCCGCCCCGCGGGGCTGACCGTGACGACCCACCTGTGCCGCGGCAACTTCCGCTCGTCGTGGGTGGCCTCCGGCGGGTACGACTTCGTCGCCGACGCGTTGTTCAACGAGCTGGAGGTCGACGGCTACTTCCTGGAGTTCGACGACGAGCGCTCCGGCGGGTTCGAGCCGCTGCGGTTCGTGCCGAAGGGCAAGTACGTCGTGCTCGGGCTGGTCACGACCAAGCGCGGTGAGCTGGAGACGGTCGACTCGCTGCGGCGGCGCATCGACGAGGCGGCGCGCTACGTCGATCTCGACCAGCTGTGCCTGTCCGGGCAGTGCGGGTTCTCCTCCACCGAGGAGGGCAACGACCTCACGCAGGACGAGCAGAAGGCGAAGCTGGAGCGGATCGTCGAGACCGCCGAGCTGGTGTGGGGCCGTTAGCCTGAGCTGATGCGGCACACATCGGCGCAGGCGCCCTCGGTCGTCGACCGCGTGCTGGACGTGCTGGCCGCGTTCACCCCGGAGCGCCCGGCGCTGACGTTGTCCGAGCTGAGCCGCCGCACCGGGCTGCCGCTGTCCACGACGCACCGGATCGTGGGCGAGCTGGCGCGGCGCGGGGCGCTGGAACGGCAGGACGACGGGCAGTACCGGGTCGGGTTGTGGCTGTGGGAGGTCGCGTCGCTGTCGCCGCGCGGGCTGGTTCTCCGAGATGCCGCCATGCCCTTTCTCGAGGACCTGTACGAGGCCACGCACGAGAACGTGCAGCTCGCGGTGCTCGACGTGCCGGACGTGGTGTACGTGGAGCGGATCTCCGGGCGGAACGCGGTGAGCATCGTGTCCCGGCCCGGCGGGCGGCTGGCCGCGCACGCGACCGGGGTCGGGCTGGTGCTGCTGGCGCACGCACCGGCCGAGGTGCAGGAGCAGGTGCTGGCCGCGCCGCTGCGCCGGTACACGCCGAAGACGATCACCTCGGCGGACGAGCTGCGCCGCGTACTGGCCGACGTGCGCCGCGACGGGTACGTGATCAGCGACCGGCAGGTGGAGATGGTGTCCCTGTCGGTGGCGGCGCCGGTGTACGGCCCCGAGGACGCCGTGGTGGCGGCGATCTCGATCGTGATCCCGGCCGCGGGGCCCGACCCACGGTCGATGGTGCCCGCGGTGCGCGCGGCGGCGCGGGGAATCTCGCGAGCGCTGGGCGCGCCGAGGGCACTGCGGCAGCCCAGCTGAGGCCGGGTGCGGGGGCGGGCGGGCGTTGCGG